>CBFDEE010000009.1:0-15798 GCA_965603745.1 uncultured Bacteroides sp.
GTTAGCTATGTATGGAACGTTTCATATACACTTTGTTAGCCCCAGTAAATAATTCAATATTCACTTTTTAGTAATAGATACAATATAGTCCAAAAGAGAAATAGTTTTATAACCGTTAATTCGGGTACCATAGCTAAGATTAATTCCATGCAAGATTTCATGACGATTGAAAATACTGCCATCAATGTTTTGATCTTTTTTGCTACTGCCAATCGATGTTTCCACTAATGTTGGTTTAATGAACGCATCAAAGATTTCAGATGAAGGTAATTCCGATATTGTCTTGTTGATTTTTATCTTATCCTTAGCTGAAAAGAAGTAACCTTTAAACTCCTGCATGGATATTCCATCAATTTGGGCTAGAAGGACTGGAATTGACAAAATATAATCACTATTATAGTGAGCATCTAATGCTTTTTCCACTAGAACTTCTCTTTCAGGAAAGTGTTTATACATTAAATCTTTGATATAATCTAGCTCACGGTCAATATAATTTACCATATAATCATCGATCCAATCATGATCCATTGAATCGAGTTTGCGACATATCTCAGCAGTATCTGCAGGTGAATGATTATATGATAAAAACCAGCCAATCTCTGCCAGATCAACCAAATACTTGGGAAGTATTTTTAGAAATTTAGCAAATCTTTTAAAAAGCTCGTTTAATTCTATAATTTTTTCGGGTGTCAATATGTCTTCTAAAGATGCCAATTTAATTTATTGGGGCTAACGTATGTGTAACTATTAACGGAGTTTACTTCGTATGCATCGTACACTTTTTTAAAGTGCTGTTATTTTGTGAATTAATTCGAGTTGTGTCGATTTGTGGTTGAATATCTTTTGCAAATAATATTACGCAACTACCGTTCCAATATTTTTTAATACGGGAAAAGATTTAATTCGATACGAATTATTTGATTTACTCATTAGAATGTTGGGATTGATGGCGTCAGCAATGTAATAAATTCCTCCAAAACTCAACCCAAGTTGCTTTAAAGAAACTCAAATCCAACTAATCCTTCTTAAATATAATATCCAACGGGCTCTTAATTTTCTCAAATGCATTTGTGCTTATATGAGTATATATCTCAGTCGTTTCGCTAGAATCATGACCTAAGATTTCTTGGATGTATCGGATATTTAATCCGTGTTCAAGTAGGTGAGTGGCAAATGAATGTCTAAGCATGTGTGGCGTTACATTTTTCTCAATACCTGCTTTTGCTGCTGCTCTTTTCAAAATCTTTGCAATTGAGGTTGCACTATACTGATTTCGATTTACACCTTCAAATAGCCAATAGTTAGGCTTATACTCATCTAAATACTTTCGAAGTACTATTGTCAAGAGATCAGAAAGGATTGTATTTCTGTCTTTTTTCCCTTTGCTTCCCCGAATAAAAATGATCTTCCGATCATAGAAAACATCCTGCTTCCTCAAATTGATCAATTCAGATCGTCTCAAACCAGCTGAATAAATTGTTGATATTATAGCCTTATGTTTAAGATTACCTATGCTCTTCAAGATGGCCCGTACTTCTTCTTCGGAAAGGACTTTGGGTAGTTCTCTGGACTTTCGAGGCCTTTCTATATTATAGAATTGTTTATCCATTCCAAGCACTTTCTCATAATAGAATTTGATTGAATTTATCCTCTGGTTTTGTTGAGATGGTGAAATGCCTTTGGCCCTGATCAATTTCAAAATAAAGCCATCGATTTCTTGAGTGGTAATAGAAGTTAGTTCCCTATCCTTAAATTCAGCCATGAAGGACTTCATATAAGTAACGTAAGTCTTTATGGTATTTGGACTATATCTTTTTTGTATAAGCTTTTCTAAATATCCCTGAGGTAGTTCAATGGAACTTGCAGGATCGCTCACAGCAACTGGTTTTGGGGTAGATTTCGTTCTGGTAGGTGATATTTCCTTTTCAAGAGGACCTTGATAAACACCATCATCAAATGCTTGAAGAGCATTGTAATCAACATCTGCAAATAATTCAAGTGCGTCAATCAATTTTGCCAGATCAGAATGCCTATGATGGAAGTACCAATAACGACCCTCTTTGTCCCACCTTCTCCCGGGAAGTGTTTTAATAATTGCAATGACATCCCTATTGTATTTGAAATGGAGTTTGACTATCAACTCATCATTTAAATACCCGGGGATAAGCTCGAGATAAACCTTTTCTTCTGAGTCCATGAAGATGCTATTTTATCAGTAATAGACTTTAGGAGTTAATGTGATAACCAGGGATTTGTCGCAGGTTTTCCCAATATTTTTAAACCTATAACCTGGAATGTATTTTAAGGAAAGTACAGAAGGCCTGGAGTATATAGTACTATCTGATGAAAGAATGAACGGGGTGAGGGAGGTGAAACTTAAAGCGTTGATCAACCTTCTTCGGAATAAGTTTTTTTATTACATGGCATTCTAGCTTCATCCTCCATCCAATTATTAATTCTTCCTTGTGTGAAGTATAATTTTATGTAATTGTAATGGAAGGAAAATAAACCCATTTTCTTGTACTGCTCCCAATGAATCATTTCATGGGTTAATATGGAACATTTATCATCGATCTTTTCATTCTTATATCTTGATTCAATAAATACGCCAAATGGAGGTATTGTTGCAGCCTTTTGTTTTCCAGGAATATCAAATGGTAAGTACCAAACATAAGGTGCTTTGAAGATGTTTAGGATAATCATTAAGACAAGAAATAACCATATCATAAAATAACGGTTTCTGATATTTCGGATCTTTCTCATTGCAGGTATCGGGCGGCTATACACTGCTAACATAAGCCATTTGATAGGTTCGTTACGCTCAACGACATGGAACTATCATTTCTATACCCGAATTAATAATCACCACTCCTTCCATATTGTAGTTTATAACTGGGAAAACTGGATGCGTTGACCATCCATCGTGTAGATAGAGAAAAGTGGTAGTTCACACTGACCCTTCTAATTTCAAAGAATTGCCTCTATTGAATACTTCAAAACGATAATTATTTGCCTATTTTTCTTTCAAAACCTGGCACAAACCTGGCACAAAAAAAAGATTTACAGGGATGATTTCTGTAACTCTCTCATTATTAATCTCTAATAGAGTGGACCCACCTAGGCTCGAACCTAGATTCGCCGTAAAAAATTGGTCCGGTGGACCAATCTAGGCGAGGGCTAGCTTGTGGCGGTAGCTCGTGCCCTGATGGGCACCCAAAGCTATTGATATAATTACTTCGTTTTGTAATAAGGATATTAAATAAAAAAGCCCTTCAAAGAGGTGAACTTTGAAAGGCTTTGTGGGCCCAGCTGGGCTCGAACCAGCGACCCCCTGATTATGAGTCAGATGCTCTAACCAACTGAGCTATGGGCCCATGAAGGCATGAGTTTGGGTGTGGGTGTGGGTGTGCGCCCGGTGTGGGCATGTGTGCACTGGTCAGGTACACACATATTTATAAAGGCATGCAAAAATAGGGAATTGAGTATTAATTTTCAAGGGATTCGGGGTTTTCTTTGTACTGTATGATTCTGGGCATTATTTTTGATGGAACATTAAGATCTTGAAAACCCTTTCCTTTCATATCATCCTGCTGCTTTTCGTGGTGCCCGCCTACGGGCAGTCTCCCAAGGGGAATATTGACCTGTACGTTGGTCACGAATTGAATATGGCCAATAATATCCAGGTTCCCCTGATATTCGGCCACGATGAAAAAGCCTATTACGCATATTCCTTTGATTACCGCGAAGCGGTGGAAAAACTCGACATGAAGTTCCATTCACTGCGGCGCAAGCACCTGGATCTTCAGAGCGGGCTGAGGAGCCGGGCTCTGCTTGCCCTTTTGCATTTTCATGACAGCATTTACATGTTCACCTCTGAGCAGCGGATAAAGCGGATGCTGCTTTATGTTGAAACAATTGATAAAGAAACCCTCCTCCAGAACGGAAATGAGCGCCTTCTGATGAATGTGAAAAACATGTCCGGCTGGGGCAGTGATTTTGGTTTCCAGCTTTCAAGAGAACAAACTAAACTGATGGTTTTCAGCAAACTGGATATTTTAAGCAAAAACATCCAGCAATTGCATTTTGAGGTGTATGGAGAGGGAATGTCGCTTGTCTGGGAAGGCGACCAGAAGATTTTATACCCTGAGCGCCCTCCCAGGCAATCAATTATTAAAATGAATGAAGAAGGGGATGTTTTCATCATCAGCCTGCTGGACGACCAGAAACTGAGTAGCCTCTGGAACGAAACCAAGAACCGTTACCACCTGGTGGCAGTCACAGGGAAGGGACAATACAACAATACATACCTGCTGACTCTGCCCGAGCTTTATATCCGCGGAGTGCAGATCGAGCCCGGTAAAGATCATGACCTAAGCTGTGCGGGACTATACTCTCCTACCCATTTCCGGGGAATGGTTGACGGAATGTTCTATTTTGAACTGGACAATACAGAGGGACAGTTCCTGAACCAGCGGCTTTACGAATTCGAGCCATGGTTCCTTACCGAGGCCATTGCCGGGGTTCCCAGGAAAGAACCTGAGGAAATGTTCAGTTACATGGTTCGTCATCTTATTCGCAGAAAAAACGGTGATTTTATTTTCCTTGCCGAAAATGAATTTGAACAACATTACGACACTTACCAGAATATCATTGCGGCAAGTTTTAGTCCCGGGGGAAGCCTTAACTGGAAAAGAGTGGTTTTGAAAAGGCAGAATATTGATCCCTCTTCCCGTTTTAACTATTCTTCGTTCAGTGTACATGCCCCGGTGAACACCGATAAAGTCTACCTGGTTTTCAATGATGACAACAAGAACGGTTTATGGCCGGAGGAGGATGGGATAAAAGCATTCCACCCGAATGACAAAGCAAATCTGAAGATTGTCGGAATCGGGCCCCTTGGGGATCTTTCCAGCGATATCATCTACAGGAAGTCCCGTAAAAGGATGAAAACCCCCATTCCTTTACAATATTATGATATGATGAATATGGAGATGATAATCCCCTCATTGCGTTATAAAAGATACAATTACTTCAGGATTGGCTTTAATGAATGATCAGAGTCCGCAGGTTTTCGATTTTGCTCGAGATCTCTTCCATCTGCCCTGCCGTAATGTTAATATAATACCCGCCTGACGAAATGGTTTTGCTGCTGGTATCAACCTCAATGTCACCTTCCTTATAAAACAGCTGGAATTTATCGTAGGTCCGCCTTAGATTTTTCAGCATCAGCAGGTATTCTGCAAGATCAAGATCTGACTGGTAATTATTCATCAGCGCGATAAGGCTGTTCAGCGAGTATTTCTGCTCTGCAATCTTGTCCTGAAGGGCCAGGTTGCCACGATCCATCTCCCATATGCGTGTGGCAATATACATGGATTCAATCCATCCCCCCATGGCTACCAGTGAAGCTGCGCCTTCCTGACCGTCTTCCCGCAGGAAATTATCCGTTTTCTTATACAGATCCATTGCCACCTGCGACATACTGTCTTTGTTGCTGACAAGTAGTTCCAGGTTATCAAGGACATCTCCGTAAATCTCTCTTGGTATTCCCATTTCCCCTGCCAGGCGGTTGATTGCATTCAGGTAGGCCACGGATCTCTGATGCTGGCTGAACATTTTTGAATAGCTCAGGTCGACTCCGTAAACACCCAGGTTCAATGCAATCTTGACCGGTTTGATATATTTGCCGAACTGGTCGGCCGGATTCAGAAACTCCGGGTAAAAGGCTGCCCCGACGTGATCGAAAAGTCCGGCCATTTCGACAGGAAGTGTCATTTCATATGAAATGGACCTGGATTCCGAAATGCTGGTCTCCTTATACTCAGCCAGATCTACTGTTTTTTCTGCCGACTTCCCGGTAGTTTTATCGCTACTGCAGCCCGATAACAACATGGGCAGGCTTATGGTAAGAAGAACGCCACAGAGTAGGTTAATTTGCATAACAAGGTTTAATCTTCGATACACATCGGCTAATAAAAATAATGATTTTAAGTGCTCCGGGCAAAATGAAATTCAATGAAAACGTGGAGGGATCCCGGAAATCCGGGTTGATTAAATAAATTTTCTCGTATGCAGGAGGTTTATTATGCTTTCGGTAATATCATCAACACTGAGCGTCATGCAGTTAAAGCGGACATCGAAACGTGTATAGTTTGTGCCGTGTCCATGGAAATGATCCCTGAATTCCTGCCTTTTTCTGTC
Organism: uncultured Bacteroides sp.; assembly: GCA_965603745.1. Taxonomy (GTDB): domain Bacteria; phylum Bacteroidota; class Bacteroidia; order Bacteroidales; family SM23-62; genus SM23-62. The sequence continues at coordinate 6,202 of CBFDEE010000009.1, forward strand.
AACCTCCGTTGCATATTTTGCCGCCTCCTTCTCCGTCATGCAATGCTTCTGTGCAGTTCGGAGGGCCCGCCATTCAAGCGGAGCTTCGAGCATTATATGCAATGACCTTTCAATTTCACGGGTTATGGCAACCCCTCCCCTGCCGATTATGATAACATTGCCCTCCGAGGCGATGTTCCGGACTACCCTGGCGATAGTACTCCGGATCTTTCTGTCACTTTTATAGTACTTTTTCGACTGTGAAGAAAGGATATCATCAAAGAATGTTTTCTTTTCATATTTGAAAACATATTCAATATCCCCGGGGTCAAGGTTCAGTTCCCTTGCTGACTCCGACAGGATTTCTTTATCTATCCATCTCCATGGTATTTTCTTGGGACCGGATTTTTTTAATTCATTCAGTCGTTCAGTCAGGCGGGCGGCGATTTTTTTTGATGGACATCCGAATTCTCTTGCAATTGTAATCACGGGACCTTCATAATCCTGTTTTGCCAGGGATTCCAGATATCGCTGGGTCAGATATTTTGAGATATCTATCTTCACAGTCAGGGGGGATTTGGCGCGAAAGGTAAAGTTACGTTTTTCTCAATGAGATGTCAAGTACTGAAGTTATCCGTAATTATTTCCTGGAACCTCTTAATTTCAGAGAATGACTTGCGAACCATGGTCTGTTCGATTGCAGTCAGTTCGTCCTGTTCCACCATATTATCCGGAGCCCTGTTTGCCAGAATGGCATTGACCTGCGAGCGGAATCGGATCTCCATAAGACGGCTGTACATGTTTTCCAGTTCATGGCAATCGGGCTCGGGAAGTATGTTCAGGCGCAGTAATTTCTGTAGCCTCTGAAGGCTGTTGCTTTCGCTTATCTTGTTCTGGAGGGCATAAACACGAATGAACCCGGTCAATGGGGAGAGTGCATTCTTGATATTAATGGATTCCGGCACGGAAGCTCCGGTACCCGAACCATTGCTTCTGAATATATTCGCCGGGATGTCATACTGTGCTACTTCTTTTGCCAGGTATGAGAAAAACAATTCGCCTCCTGATATGGTCTTATGAATGTGCTGCCTCAGTTCCCTTGCAAGATGTTCTTCCCCGTAGACTATTCTGAAATCGAAAAATATGGCCATTCCCAGCAGCCCTTCGGCAGATTTCTGTCCCACCCAGTCCGTAAAATAATCTTTCCATCTTGCCACGGGCTGGCACCACTGGGGATTTCCGGCCATTATTTCTCCTTTGCAATACTGGTAGCCTATTCGGTCAAGCCAGAGGTTTATTTTTTTCCCGAAATACAGAAAGTAACGGTTGACTTCCGAGAATCTGTCATTCGGCACATCCTCTATTATGATTGCATTATCCTGGTCCGTCACAAGTGTTTGTTCCCTTCTGCCTTCGCTTCCCAGAGCCATAAAAACAAACCTGGCCGGAGGCTCTCCCATTTCCTCTATGGCAAATTCAATGAGCCGGTGCGTAATGGCATCCGTAACCGTGCTGATCATATAGGTGACATTGCTGATCTTTGCTCCGCTCTCCATAAGGACCTTTACCAGGACGGGGATCCTGTCATGGATCTTTTTAAGGGCTTCCACTGTATTGGCTGCATTTATTTCCCTGATCAGGAATGATATGGAGTTGCGCTGCACTTCAAGCAGGTTTTTGTTGCTGAATATCCCGGAAATCTTTCCGTTCCGGTCCTCCACTGCGAGGTGGGAGATGGAATGTTCCCTGAATTGAAGTATTCCCTCGTAAAGCAGGGACTGGTCGGAGATCCGTATCAGGGGGGAGCTCATGATCTCGAATACGGGATTCCTGTAATCAAGTTCCCTGGCCAGGATACGGTTTCTGAGATCTGAATCCGTCAGTATTCCGACAGGATCGTTTCCGTCCCTGGTAATAATAAGTGCATCACGATCTTTTCTCTTCATGATGGCTGCTGCTTCATGTACAGGAGTGTCCATATCACAGCTGAAGAATTCCCTTGCAAGGGAGGCAATCGGCAGGTTCATCATCAGTATCGAAGAATGCAATTCATTTTGCAATTGCGTGGATTCATGTTCCATTTTTTCCCGTCCCGACATATCCCTGATGATCACAATTAATCCTTCGCTGTCCATTATTTTGATGTTCGAGATCGCCAGGGCTACATCCCTCATGTTGCCACGCTTGCAGGATATCCTGGCTTCCAGGTTCATCGTATGTCCGCTGTCACCGGATTCCCGCTGCAGATTTTCAGGCGAAATACCATCTTCCCCTTCCCCTTTAAACAGCTCCTCAAATTCCATTTCCGAAAGTTCCGTGTGGGTATATCCGCTCATGGCCATTAACACAACATTGGCGAATATGATTTTCCCGTCCATGATCAGCAGGGTGCCGTCTTCTGAAGTTTCCAGCAGGGACCGGTACTTTTCATCTGCCGCCTCCAGCCTTTCGCTTACAGCCTTGCGTCCGGTCTCGTCTGCAAATATTTGCCTTATCAGCACATACAGGCTGAACGCCGTCAGGACCAATGCAATTACCAAGGCATAAATTCTCCATGTTCCCGGGTTCAATGTGGTACTTGCCGCCAGATAAATTCCTGCAGTAAAAAATGTGATCAGCATACCCAGCGGCAGAAGGTATTTCTTTATTAATGAGTTTGTTATTTGCACGATAAAATTTTTAGTCGAGGGCTATGGCTTTAAAAGTATATTTTTCAGTATCAAGGATCAAATATCCGTTCCTGCCTATTCCCCTGGTTATGGCAGGAACGATTATTATCTGTGGACTGCGTAACAGCCTGGCTTCCCGAAAATAATTCATTCCGAATGCTTTTTTCGAAATTTGTGCATATCCTTCAAGGTGTGCATGCCCGGCCAGGCCTGTCAGGCATTTATTATTTTTTACCAGCTTGATATGACCCCTGAAATCCTTCAGGCTGCCGGGTGATTTTTTCATGCTGCCCGATATATCGGGCCAGATGAAATGAGTGGCAAGAATCTTCATCTTTCCCCCTTCGATCACCAGTTTTTCCGGTAATTGTCTCAGATATTCACCCGATTTTTCATTTACGGGATCATCCAGTTCATCATCATATAACCAGAACCGGTTGCCGGATATCCCGGTCCTTTCCCCCAGATCAAGTTCATACCAGTTCGCGGGCATCCCGATCTCTTCATGGTTGGACGGTAATTTCATAACGGCATGCAGGTCGTGGTTCCCGCATATTACATAATCACAATTATCCCGCACCATTTCAACGCAGGAATTTGGGTCCCTCCCGTCCAGGTGATCGGCATAATGGTAACTGTATCCTACAATATCACCAAGGCACAGTGTTTTGTCACAGCCTGACTTCCGGATTTCCCCTAAGGCCTTCTCCAGACTTGAAAGGTCTGAATGTATATCAGAAATGACCGCCAGTTTCATTGTTTACCGTCCCGGGTATAGTTTGCTGATCTCGTTTTCATTTGCCGCACAGATTCCCTTCTCGGTGATCAATCCCGTAACCATGCTTGCCGGAGTAATGTCAAAGCCGTAATTGGAAACCTTCGTTTCTTCCGGCATGATCAGGACAGGTTCGATGCCTTCCCTGGTCCATCCGTCTATTTTCCTCACTTCAGAAGGGTCTCTTTCTTCTATCCTGATCTCATCCAGTCCCGAGCGGACCGTAAAATCAATGGACGAAGAAGGAAGGGCCACATAAAACGGTATCTTGTTATCCCGGGCAGCCAGTGCTTTCAGATAGGTGCCGATCTTATTGGCAACATCTCCCCTGCGGGTAGTCCTGTCACTGCCCACGATTACCATGTCCACCATACCTTTCTGCATCAGATAACCGCCTGCATTATCAACCACTACGGTATGTGGAACACCATGTTGTCCAAGTTCCCAGGCGGTCAGCCTTGCGCCCTGGTTTCTCGGCCGTGTTTCATCCACCCAGACATGGACCTGAATTCCGTGGTCGTGTGCGAGGTATATGGGAGAAGTGGCAGTCCCGTAATCCACACAGGCCAGCCATCCGGCATTGCAATGGGTCAGAATATTAACCGGTCCGCCTTTTTTGCGCAAGCTGATTTCGCGGATCAGTTCCAGTCCGTGCTGTCCTATCCTGAGACATGAATCCCTGTCTTCCTCCATCATCCTGACGGCCTCTTCCCACGCTGCTTTAATCCTTGTTTCCGGGTCTTTTATTCCCTTGATTTTCTGCATCATCCTGTCTACCGCCCACGCAAGATTTACCGCGGTGGGCCTGGCTGAACGGAGAACGCCGGCCTTCTCTGAAAGGTTCTGTTTGTCCCTGCCCGTTTGTCCTTCTTCAATACAGGCCAGATAAATTCCGAATGCACCGGTTATTCCGATGAGTGGTGCACCCCGTACTTTCATCGTTCGTATGGCCTCAATGGCCTGTTCCGATGTATTTATGCCATCCACCCTGAATTCAAAGGGCAGGAGGTTCTGGTTGATAATCCTGATCACCCGGTGATTTTCAGGATCCGGCCAGATGGATTGGTATGGTTTTCCGCCTATGATCATAATATATCCGTAATGCGTTGGGGTGGGACCAAATGGTGGGCCCGGATTCCAAGGGACCGGGCAGTATCAACATGCACTTCTGTGTCATCAATATACAAACATTCTCCGGCAGATAATCCCATGTCCTTCAGGACATGTCGGAAGATATCAGGATCTGGCTTGCGCATTTTCACCATGTGCGAATAATAAACCTTCTCAAATATCCTGTCCAGGTTGGCAATCCCGTGCTTTTTTGCCAGCTGCATATTATAATGTACTTCGTGGATGGCGTTGGTATTGCTCAGCAGCACCAGCCTGTATTTTTTTTGCAATTCCAGCAACAGTTCAATATTTTCTGCCCTGAATCCCCGGATCATACCGTTCCAGGCTTCCAGTACCTTTTCACGGGAGACCTTATTTCCCGATATCTCAGCCACCCTGTTGATAAATTCATCGGGTGAAATATGGCCGGTTTCAAATTCAAGGAAGAACGGGTACCTAGATAGTATTATATCTGCACTTTCCAGCGATGGAAATCCCAGTTCGCGGAATGCCCGGATGGTTCCGTCAATATCCAGTTCGAGGATCACGCCTCCGAGATCCAGGATGATATTTTTGATGCCCTCAGTGTTTATCAATCCAGTCTCCGTTTTCTTTTATTATATCCAGCAGCACCAGCACCGCGTCTTCCTCCCTGACATTCCTGCCAATCACTTCCTTCTGTCTGTAGAGGTTGACTTTCCCTTTCCCCGATCCGACATATCCGTAGTCTGCGTCGGCCATTTCTCCCGGGCCATTGACGATGCATCCCATGACAGCAATTTTCAGGTGTTTGAGGTGGGAGGTAGCCGTCTTAACCCGGGCCAGTGTTTCCTGGATATTGAACAGGGTCCTCCCGCAGGAAGGGCATGCAATGTATTCGGTCTCTGTCATTCGCGCCCGGCTTGCCTGAAGTATTTTGAAGGCTGTTTCCTGGGACAGGCCTGATTCGGCAATGGGATTGTCCAGCCATATCCCGTCGGCATGCCCGTCAAGAAAATACCAGGACAGTTCTGCTGCGGACCTGATCCGGAACATTTCCCTGTCGCTGTCTTTGTAGGCAGCCTGGACCAGGATGGGAGGCTGGAATTGTTTGTCCCCTGCCAGTTCCAGGAAAAGTGTTTTAGAGGGCCGGGCGTTATCATGCATGTAAACCAGGCAACAGGGTATGTCCATTTGCCCGAGATATTCCTTTGCCTCCCATATTTCATCCGGTCTTATAAGAATAAAATTTAGTTTGCCTGAGGTTTTCGGGGCGGATAGACAGCCCTGCAGATCGAATAGCGGATAATAATTATCCTGTGGATAGTCATCAAGCAGCCATGCTTCGTCATTAAGGATATAATCCCTTTCGCTGGGAAGTTCCTGCAGGAACTGGTGATCGGGAATGAAAACAAGATCCGCTTCCGGTAAACTTGTGTTTGCTGATCCTCCTGCCTGGTCTTTTCTTCCGGTCTCGGATTCCGGATCCATCCGGGCAATTACCACGGGTGCCTGTCCCTCTCCAATCAATCCATGCTTTTCGGAATCCCTCCTGCGGAAGCTGTCTGGCAATGGTGCTGGAAATTTTTCCTGCCTGGCTTCCGAGGTTTCGATCAGCTTTCTGGCAGCTGGTATTTCAAATTCCGGATCCTCAGTCAGGGAAACCCTGACCGTATCTCCCAGTCCCTCACCAAGCAGAGTGCCAATACCTGCGGCTGAGCGGATGCGGCCGTCTGCTCCTTCTCCCGCCTCGGTGACGCCCAGGTGAAGCGGATAAATCAGATTCTCCTCTTCCATGCGTTGCATCATCAGGCGGTTTGCATACACCATAATGCGTGTATTGCTTGATTTCAATGAAACGACAACATTGCTGAAATTCTCTCTCCTGCATATGCGCAGATATTCAAGTGCGGATTCAACCATTCCTTCGGGACGGTCACCGTATTTTTGCAGTATCCTTTCTGAAAGTGAGCCATGGTTTACCCCAATTCGTATCGCGGTATTTTCCCTTTTGCAGATACCAAGCAATTTAATGAATGGTTCTTCGATGTCTCCCGGGCTGAAATTCCCGGGATTGATCCGGACTTTTTCAACTGCGGCAGCGGCAATAAACGCTATTTCCGGATTGAAATGAACGTCTGCGGAGATTGGCTGTTCATACCCCCTCTGCCGGAGTCCCTCCCTGATGTTATTCAGATTCCGGGCCTCTTTTATATTCCGGGTTGCCAGTCTTGCGAGTTCTCCCCCGGCTTCAAAGATTTTAATGCATTGTTCAATGCATGCCTGTGTGTCCAGGGTGGGCACATTGCACATGGATTGGATCAGTACGGGGTACCCGGGACCCATAAGGGTGTTTCCGACGGAAACATTTATCTTATCAGTTTCCATTCAAACCCGTCCTTTGTATCCTTAACCTCAATGCCCAGGCTTTCCATTTCGTCACGTATGCGGTCAGCCAACTCAAAATCCCTATTCTTTCGGGCATTGGTTCTCATCCGGAGAAGCAGTTTTACCAGGGCCACACCCAGATCATTGCTGCTGCCCCCTGAGTCCGGGGCGGTGAGCCCGAGTATATCCTGAACGGCCGTGTGGTAAAATGCTTTCCATTCGGCCAGTTCTCCGGAACTGAATGATCCTTTTCCAGCCAGGGTATTGTTTATAGTTTTAATCCCGTCAAAAAGATGGGCTATGGCAACGGGAGAGTTAAAATCGTCATTCATGGCTTCGAAAAAGGCCTCCCGGATCTTCCCCGGATCTGTCCCCGGCTTCTCCGAAGCTTTAATTCTGTCCAGATTTGCGATCCCGTCAAACATTCGTTCCAGTCCCTTGTCTGCCGCCATCAGTGCGTCGTTTGAAAAATCAAGTGTGGACCTGTAATGAGCCTGTAACATGAAAAAGCGTATCGTCATGGGGGAATATCCCTTTTCCAGCAATTCATGCCCGCCGGTAAAAAACTGCTCCAGATTTATTGCGTTCCCGAGTGATTTTCCCATTTTCTGTCCGTTCAGGGTTATCATGTTGTTGTGCATCCAGTAGCGCACAGATTCTTTCCCGTACCCGGCTACGGTCTGTGCAATTTCGCATTCGTGATGCGGGAACAGGAGGTCTATTCCCCCGCCATGGATATCAAATACCTCGCCCAGATATCTCGAACTCATGACCGAACATTCCACGTGCCATCCCGGAAATCCTTTCCCCCACCGGGAAGGCCACCTCATAAGGTGTTCCGGATCCGCTTTTTTCCAGATGGCAAAATCCAGTGGTGAGCGTTTCTCCTCCTGTTTTTCAAGTTCCCTGGTGCTTGAAAGCAGGTCTTCGATTTTTCTTCCGGAAAGTTTTCCGTAGTGGTGTTCCAGGTTGTATTTTTCCACATCAAAATAGACGGAACCGCCTGCTTCATAAGCGTAACCCCTGTCAAGGATCTTTTCCACCAGTTCCTGCTGCTCCATGACATGTCCCGATGCCACCGGTTCAATGCTTGGCGGAAGAACATTCATCTGCATCATTTTAAGGCGGTATTCGTTGGTGTATCGCTGAACGATTTCCATTGGTTCCAGCCTCTCCAGTCTGGCCTTTTTTGAAATTTTGTCTTCCCCGAAATCCTGGTCTTCCTCAAGATGCCCGACATCTGTTATGTTCCTTACGTATCTTACTTTGTATCCCAGGTACTTCAGGTAGCGGAATACTACATCAAAGACAATGGCCGGGCGGGCGTGTCCCAGGTGCGGATCTCCGTAAACCGTAGGCCCGCATACATACATTCCCACCAACTGTGGGTGCAGAGGCTTGAAAACCTCCTTTTTCCTGTGAAGCGTATTATATATCCTCAGGGTTTTATCCATACATGAATATGATCTGTATTGCTGGCAGTAAAGTTAACAATAAGAAGGGATTGAGAACCCGCAAACAGGTTTCAAGTTTTCAAACCTCAATTACCTGTTTGCAGCAAATATTTCTTACCTTTCCTTTCAAAGCAGTCTTTGCATGGCAATAAAAGGCAAAAAACCGAAAGGGCGTGATGCCCTGGTTAATTCCGTACTGGATGTATTTACCAGCCATCCCGGCCAGACATTCAATTACAAACAGCTGGCGAAGAGGCTGAACATCAAGGATGTGTCAAGCAAAAGGCAGATCATCCCGGTGCTGGAGCATCTTGCCGGGAAAGATGAACTTATCGAGGTATATCCGGGCAAATACAAGCTCAAATCAAAGGGGGGTTATATATACGGGACAGTGGATATGACGCAGTTCGGGTATGCATTCATCCTGTCGGATGCCATGGAGGAAGATGTTTTCATTTCAAGAAATAACCTGAACCATGCCCTTAACGGGGATTCTGTCAGGGTTTACCTTTATGCTCGTCGGAAAGGCAAACGTGCTGAAGGAGAGGTTGTTGAAATAATCGAGCGTTCCAGGAAAACATTTGTAGGCATTGTAGAGGTCTCAAAACATTGGGCTTTCCTGAATCCCGACAGCAGGGAAATGCCTTTCGATCTGTTCATTCCTCCCGATAAGCTGAACGGTGTTAAGAACGGGCAGAAAGCCATTGCGAGGATCACCGAATGGCAAAAGGGATCTAAAAATCCTGTCGGTGAGATCATTGAAGTCCTCGGTGATCCCGGGCAAAACGATGTGGAAATGCATGCCATCCTTGCCGAATTCGAACTGCCCTCGAAATTCACTACAGAGGTTGAGGATGCAGCCGAAGCTGTCCCCGTTGAAATAACGGAAAAAGATTATGCCGAGAGAAAGGATTTTCGCAAGATTCGAACCTTTACAATTGATCCTGCTGATGCGAAGGATTTTGACGATGCCCTTTCTCTGCGGAAACTAAGGAACGGGAACTGGGAGGCTGGGGTTCATATAGCCGATGTCAGTCATTATGTCCGGCCCCGGGGGATTCTGGACCAGGAGGCATACGACCGTGCAACTTCTGTCTATCTTGTTGACAGGGTGGTTCCCATGCTACCAGAAAAACTCTCGAACCTGGTTTGCTCCCTGCGTCCGAACGAGGAAAAGCTTTGTTATTCCGCCGTTTTTGAACTGAATGATGATGCAACTGTCGTAAAGCAATGGTTCGGCCGT
>CBFDEE010000010.1:0-15704 GCA_965603745.1 uncultured Bacteroides sp.
CTTCCGGAAAGCCGGACGCCAGAGTTTCTTGTTGGGTTCCGCACGCTCAAAGGGGAAGGTAATGACTTTCACACCATTCCGGTAATCCTGTTCCGAGGGGTAGCGATGTTCGACAAAATAGGCCACAAAATGCCTGGCCCCTCCTTCCCTGGCATTCATTACGATTTTAACGTTCCCCGCATCCGCTTTGTTTTTTCTGACAAGTTTTACCAGGTGGTCACTGATTTCCGCCGGACTGAGCCAGGATTCGATACCTTCCATTTCGAGGGAAGCAAACAGGCGGTCAAGATGGTCATCCAGGAAGAGTATCCCTGTACCCGAAATCCTGGCCACTTCGTAGATAGACCTTCCTTCGTTGATCATTTCAATCTGAAAGGATCCGCAGTCAAGAAACTCGCCGTTCCTGATAAAATATGCCTGCCTGCATTCTTTCATATGCGCCCGCAAATGTAGGGATTTTGGGGGACAAGCAATATGATTTTCGACAGAATAACCGGGCCGGCAATCACGGTTGCCAGGGTTATTAAAGCCAGAGAGACTGCGGTATTTTCTGGCAGGAGCTAACCGTGGTCTATTCGTATTTCAGGGATTCCGCGGGGTTGATCAGGGCTACACGGATGGACTGCCAGGATACCGTAAGCAGGGCCACCAGCAGGGATAACAGCAGGGCCCCTGCAAAAAGCCAGACGGTGATATCAATCCTGTACTGGAAATCCTGCAGCCATTTGTTCATCCCGAACCAGGCCACCGGCCAGGCAATAAGGTTGGCTATGATGACCCACTTGCTGAATTCCTTCATGAACAGCAGTACGATGCTGTTTATGGATGATCCCATTACTTTTCGTATACCGATCTCCCTTGTCCGCTGCTGGGCCATGAATGCCGAAAGTCCCAGCAACCCCAGCGCTGCAATGAAAATGGTAAGGATCGTAAAGTAGCGGAAGATCCTTCCGATCACGATCTCTTCCTGGTAATATTCATCCAGGTTATCTGACAGGAAATCATATTCGAAGGGATAACTGTCACCAAACTCCGTTCGTTTCGAATCGATAAATTCAAGGACAGCCTCTGTGTTTTCCCCGCTGGTGCGGATGTTGAAAAGGGGCAGATTCCTTGGATTGTCCTGCAGGATCAGTACGATGGGCTCGATATTGTTGTGAAGGGATGCGTAGTGAAAATCCCTGAATACCCCCACCACTTCGCCGTCTCGCTGCGGGGGACCATCAAGCTGTATCCCGAACTGCCAGCGTTTGCCAAGAGCCTCTTCTCCCCAGCCAAATTCCTTTGCAGCAGCTTCGTTTATAATGAATGCCTTCGTCATATCGGTCCCCATGTTCCTGTCATAAGTCCTGCCCTGGATTATATCAATTTCCATCATACCGGTGTAGTCGTAACCTACGGTATAAAGATTTATGCCCTTGTCGATCAACTCTCCGCCGTCGCCTTCAATGCGTTGTACAAGAATCCCAACATTGCTGCCTGGATTGGAGGAGGACTGGGAAACCGAAACAATATCGGTATGAGTGAGCAATTCTTCACGGAATGATTCAAAGCTTTTCCTGAGCGTGGTATCGCGTACGGTCATCACGATCACATTTTCTTTGTTGAATCCAAGGTCCGTGGTTTTCATGAACCTCAGCTGCCCGGATACTATCATGGTCCCGATCACCATGACAACCGAGATAGTGAACTGTACCAGGACAAGTACCTTCCGGAATGTTTCACCTCCCCTGCCTCCGGATATGAGTCCCTTGAGTACGATCACCGGGTTAAAACCGGAAAGATAGAAGGCGGGATAGATCCCGGAAACAAAACCGATAAAGAGCGCGATGCCCAGTCCCGCAAGATAGATCTCTTTCATGTCCAGGATCCCAAGGCTGAGAGATTTCCCCGAAAGATCATTGAAAAGAGGTAGAAAAAGGTGAACCAGAAGAATGGAGATAAGGAAAGAGATCAGGGCTATTAAAACGGATTCACCAAGGAACTGCCTGATGAGCATCGGACGGGAAGAACCAGAAACCTTTCTCATTCCTACCTCCTTTGAGCGCCTGGAGGAGCGGGCGGTAGCCATGTTCATATAGTTAATGCTTGCAATGATCAGGATAAAAAGGGCCGCGAACATGAAGATATACACATAGGAGCGGTTTCCTTTCGCCTGGTCGTATTCAAGGTTCATGGGATTCAGGTGAATATCTGCCAGAGGGGTCCCCATCAATAGGAAACTGCCCTTGATCTGGTCCCCGATCTCCTTCATATACTTATCGTAAAATCCTGGAAATTTATCCAGGACATCCTGGAAATTACTGTTTTCTTCTACCAGGACATAAGTGAAAAGTCCTATATTCCAGAATGATCCTGAACTTCGGTCATCGAAACGGTCCGAACCGACCCTTTCGCTTATCGTGGCAACGGAAATAAGCCCGGAAAAATAAACATGGGAATTTGAAGGAAGATCACGGATCACTCCGGTCACTTCGTAAACATTATTATCAATATCACTCAGGGTTTTGCCCATGGGGTTTTCATTCCCCAGGTGTTTTGCGGCAAAACTTTCTGTGACCACGACGGTATTCGGACGCGTAAGAGCTTTGGATGCTTCGCCGTGTATGAAATGATGCGTAAACAGATCGAAAAATGTTGAATCCGCAAACCACAGATCGTCTTCCTGGAATTCCCGGTCCTCGTCCTTGAGATACAGGGTTCCGGCCGGGAAACAGCGAGCATAATTGACGATCTCGGGATACTCGTCCATAAGGGTGGGGCCGAGGGGAGTCTGTGTGGCGGCGAACTTGTGAAACTTGTTGTCCAGGGTAAAATCCGATTCCAGCCGGTACACCCTTTGGTGCAGTTCATGATGCCGGTCGAAGGTTAGCTCATCGTAAATGTACAGGATAACGAGGATTGAAACCGTCAGTCCAACGGCCAGGCCGAGGATGTTTATGGCGGAGTAATACTTGTCCTTGACAAGACTCCGCAGGGTCGTCTTGATAAAATTTTTGAACATAGGGGAAGGCTCTAATACTCTTGTTAGGAAATTTAAATATACATAAATGGCGGCAGTGCGGCAAGAAAGTTGATCTTAAGCATGAAAGGAGATTGATGCACCATGCAACTTTTTCATCACCGGTCCCGTCCTAGTCCTGTTGCCGTTTTTTGTATCTTTGTAAGATAAAATACTTTCATCGGAAAACCTGTTTTAGCCTGTAGCTATGCATTTACAGAAGATCGGCAGCGGCATTAAAGTTGTGTAAATTATCGAATTTATATATATTGTAGGTGATTAAACATCCTGATATGGACAGCAAGCTGGTGTTTTTTGTGGACGATGACAAAATGATCCTGAACCTTCTGGAATACACATTTAAAAGCAGGGCGGGCATACAGGTGAAGACTTTTTTCTCCGGTGAAGAATGCCTGGAAAATATGCATCTGAAGCCAGATCTTGTCGTTCTGGACCACCTGTTCCCGGAAAATACCGGCCAGTTAAGCGGAATGGATGTTATAAAAAAGATGAGGAAAGCGAACAAAGATGTTTCCATCATCGTTCTTTCCAGCCAGCAGGATGAAAAACTGATACCGGAATTCCTTAAAATGGGTGCGAACCAGTACATTTCAAAGGACGACTACTTCATCGATGCCCTGATTGAATCAATCGAAGCAGAAGTAGGATCCTGAACCGGCGTTTCCCCGTCGCCCGAACAACATATATCCCTTACAGCACCTGATCCGGGGATGAGTCTGTCCGCCTCCCGCGGGACAGGCATAAAAACTTTTGTAAATTGATTATTAAATTATACTTTTGCACGACAAATTTTCAGTGCTGTGGCAGGATTGAGGCAATATGCGATCCCATTCAGGGGTCTGAAGGAAGGAAGGCACAGTTTTGAGTTTGTGACAGACAATTCGTTCTTTGAGCAGTTTGATACATCTGAAGTAAGCAAGGGACTGGTAAAGGTTCAGGTAGAACTGATCAAGCATTCCCAGTTTTTCGAATTTCATTTCGATCTTTCCGGCAGGGTAACCGTTACCTGTGACAGGTGCCTGGAACCCTTTGCAATGGGAATAGAACACCAGGCAGTGCTGTATGTACGGTTTGGTGAAAAGACTTACGAGCAATCCGGGGAGGTGCTTATCCTTGCGGACTCTTCAAATGAGATAAGACTCGAGCAGTATATTTACGAATATATTCATCTTGCCCTGCCTTATCAGAGAATACATCCCGAAATTGACGGGCATTCCGGCTGTGATCCAGGGATGATGCAGAAACTTCAGGACCATACGGCAAAAGATGGATCAGACAGCCGGGACCCCAGATGGGATAAATTAGAAGGATTAATTAAATAAAAAGAATAAAATGGCGCATCCGAAAAGAAAAATTTCAAAGACAAGAAGGGATAAGAGACGGACCCATTATAAGGCCGAGTCCCCGACCCTGGCTACCTGCCCGACAACGGGAACCGTACACCAGTACCACAGGGCTTATTATGTTGACGGGAACCTGTACTACAAGGGGAAACTGGTTATTGAGGAAGAAGCATAAAATTGCATGCGGATAGGTGTTGACATTATGGGAGGGGATTTTGCCCCCGAAGCAACCCTGTCAGGCGCTGTTCTCGCCCGCAAAGACCTTCCCGATGAAACCGAGCTGGTCATTTTCGGGGACCAGGAAAGAATAATTCAAATTGCGACCCGCGAAAGATACGATCTGAGCGGGTTTACTGTTTTTCATACTCCCTGTTTTGTTGAGATGGGCGATAATCCGGCACGGGTTTTTTCTGAAAAACCGGAATCGGGAATGGCCGAGGGAATGAGATTACTGAAAAAAGGGAAACTGGATGGCTTTGCATCGGCAGGCAATACGGGTGCCCTGCTGGTAGGTGCCATGCAGATCGTAAATTCCATCCCAGGGGTGATCCGGCCCTGCCTGGCGACCTCCATCCCGAATGACAGGGGAACCCCGACCATCCTGCTTGATATTGGGTTGAATCCCGATGCACGGCCGGATGTAATGTACCAGTATGGGATCTTCGGTTCCATCTATGCCGAACTGGTGCATGGCATAAAGAATCCCAAAGTGGGACTACTGAATATCGGTAAGGAAGGGGAGAAAGGGAACCTGCTGACCCGTGCTACATACCAGGCTATGAAGAATACGAAAGACTTTAATTTTATTGGAAATGTTGAGGGAAATGATTTCTTTCGTGATAACGGTGTTGACGTTGTCGTATGTGACGGCTTTATCGGGAACGTGCTTGTTAAGGAACTGGAAGCCTTTTATGCAATGCTGAGCAGGAGAAAGATCGTGGATGAGTTTACGGAGCAGTTCAACTTTGAACGGTATGGCGGCACACCCATTCTTGGAATACTCTCACCCGTAATAATCGGACATGGGATTTCAAATGGAGAAGCCATAAGAAATATGATCCTGCACACAAGTAACGTGATCGAATCAAATCTAATCGGAAAAATTAAAGAGATATTTCAGTAATGACTAAAATCAGAGCAGCCATTACCGGTGTTGGTGGTTATGTTCCGGATTACCGGCTTACAAATGATGAATTAAGCACCATGGTTGACACCAGTGATGAGTGGATCATGCAGCGGATCGGAATAAAGGAAAGAAGGATCCTTAAAGGAGAGGGGAAGGGAACATCCGACATGGGGGCAAGAGCAGTAAAGAACCTGCTTGATAAAACAGGGACCAGCCCGAAAGATATTGACCTTCTGATCATTGCAACGGTAACTCCCGATATGTTCTTCCCGTCCACATCAAACCTGGTGGCGCATAAAGCTGGACTTACCAATGCATGGACATTCGATCTTTCTGCGGCGTGTTCAGGATTTTTGTTTGCGTTGGAAACAGGAGTGAATTTCATAGAAAATGGCAGGCATAAGAAGGTGATCGTATTGGGGGCCGATAAAATGTCTTCCATTGTGGACTACACCGACCGGACTACCTGCCCACTGTTCGGAGACGCAGCAGCCTGTGTCATGCTCGAACCTTCAGATGAGGATATCGGGGTGATTGAAAGTATGCTTCATGTGGACGGCTCCGGGGCTCCGCATCTGCATATGAAGGCGGGAGGATCGCTGCGGCCCTCGACCCATGAGACGGTGGACCGGAAACAACACTATATTTTCCAGGAGGGACAGACCGTTTTTAAATTTGCTGTTTCCCATATGGCGGACATTTCCGTGGCCATGATGAAGAAACACGATATCGCTCCCGAAGACCTCGCCTGGCTGGTCCCGCACCAGGCCAATATGCGCATCATTGAAGCTACCGCAAGGAGAATGGGGATATTAAAAGAGCAGGTGATGATCAATATTCAGCGCTACGGGAATACCACGGCGGCAACCATCCCCCTGTGCCTCTGGGAGTGGGAAGACAGGCTTAAAAAGAATGACAAGATTATTCTCGCAGCCTTCGGCGGCGGATTCACCTGGGGTTCCATATATGTGAAGTGGGCCTATAATGGGGCAGATAATGCTTGATGATTCCATGCGAAATGTATAATTTTGACAACGGGACAGACTACAAAATCTAATAACATGGCAAAGATGTATAACGAGAACGAGACCAATGGCATAAATATCATTGGCATTGGCACCAAGATAACAGGTGACGTTAATTCAAACGGTGACATCCGGGTGGACGGAAGCCTGACCGGAAAGCTGATTACCAAGGGAAAAGTTGTGATCGGAGAAACAGGAAAGGTGAAAGGAGAAATCAACTGCAAAAATTCCGATGTTGAAGGATCCATCGAGGGGAAAATAACCGTTTCCCAGCTGCTGTCCCTGAAAGCTAAAGCCAAAATCAACGGCGATATCATTGCTACCAAGCTGGCCATCGAGCCCGGTTGCACGTTTTCCGGCAACTGCGACATGAATGCCGCCGCTCCAGTTCATGAAGAAACAAGCCAAACCATCAAAACAGAAAAGCAAACGGTCGACGCTAAATAACTATGCCCGCTATTCCGGCCTTGCTTTTCAAATGATCGCCATCATTCTGGTCGGGGTATTCGGCGGGATAAAACTGGACGAACTGGTAAAATGGGAATTCCCTGTATTCACGCTGGTCCTCACCCTGCTTGCAGTTATTGCTTCGATGTATTATGCGGTGAAAGACCTGATCCGATTTAATGATTAAGCCATGCAGGAGTTACCAAGAAAATTCGTGTTCAACCTTTTTCTTCTGGCCCTGATCCTGACTGCCACCGGATACGGAATATTCCTGTTCCTGGTCCCCGGTGCCTACTTCCCCCTATTTCCGGTAGTCCCGCTGTTCCTGTTTACCGTAACCATCATCATGCATGTCTACCTGGTCAGGGCCAGCGAGAACGATGCCCGAAAATTCACATCCCGCTATCTTGGCGCCATGGGCCTGAAACTACTCATATATATTGTCTTCATGGTCGTTTTTCTCGTCCTGGCAACGCAGCATGCCGTTCCGTTCCTTGTCAGTTTCCTGGTTTGCTATGCAACGTTTACACTGGTTGAGGTAATTGCCATCCTGAAACACCTGAAGCGAACTTGATTATTAGTCCGGCTTGTCTTGCCATATAGGCAGTTTTTATTTATTTTTAGCCTCCTAAAGCGAGCAGTCAGTTTTGAACAGAAAAGTCCTTTCATATATCATTGGAGCACTGTTGTTTCTCCTTCTCTTTGCAGCCCGCCCCGCCCCGCAGGATCAGCACAGGGCCCCTGACGATACCGCTCATATCTCGGATTTCCATACGGAAGAAGTACTATCTGATGATGGGAATACGGCAGACTCCCATACGGAAGAAACTCTGCCTGATGAAGGGCACACGGCGGACACGGACCATGAAAGTCATGGTGAGTCAGAAGAAGGGTTTGCTCCTTCAAATTTTATTTTCGACCATATACTGGACGCCTATGAATGGCACATACTGAGCTTTAAGGATTTTCACCTCAGCGTACCCCTCCCGGTGATCCTGTATTCCGAAACGAAGGGACTGAATGTTTTCATGTTCAGTAAATTCCATCACGGGCATTCCGATTATAAGGATTTCAGGTACGAGACATCCGGTGAGAACCGGGGCAAGATCTTAGAAATACTGGAAGACGGCAGTACCGCACCTCCGAAACTGGATCTATCCTTTACCAAGAACGTTCTGGCTATTCTTGTCAGCATCATTGTCCTCCTGCTCGTTTTCATATCTGTCGCCAGGGCTTATTCACGAAGGCCGGATAAGGCCCCGAAGGGTTTGCAGAACCTGATGGAACCGATCATCCTGTTTATCCGCGACGACATTGCCAGGCCCTCCATCGGGGAACATAATTACAAGAAGTTCACACCCTTCCTGCTGTCGGTATTCTTTTTCATCTGGTTCAACAACATGCTCGGGCTGATTCCCCTGTTTCCTTTCGGGGCCAATGTTACCGGCAATATTACGGTCACAATGGTACTGGCAATCTTTACCTTCGGGATCACCACGCTCAACGGGAATCGGAATTACTGGCAGCATATTTTCAATATGCCGGGGGTACCCTGGTGGGTCAAGTACCCCATTCCCCTGATGCCGGTAATCGAGATCATCGGGATGCTGACCAAGCCCTTTGTGCTGATGGTCCGGCTTTTTGCCAATATCAGCGCAGGGCATATCATTGTCCTTGGATTTTTCAGCCTGATATTCATATTCGGGGAAATGAGCATTACAGCCGGATATCTCTCATCTATCCTGAGTTTGCTGTTTACGATATTTATGACCATGCTTGAAATACTGGTTGCTTTGATTCAGGCCTATGTATTTACCCTCCTGTCGGCTATTTATTTCGGGATGGCCGTCGAGGAGCATCATTAATGGAGTTTTTTTATTCACTAAATAGTTATTTTATGGAACCTATGATGGTTATTTTGGAAGCTTCTCTCGGATGGCTGGGAGCAGCAGTTGGAGCAGGGATCGCCACACTCGGAGCTGGACTCGGCATCGGGCGGATCGGTGGTACTGCCATGGAAGCCATTGCCAGGCAACCCGAAGCAGCGGGTGACATTCGTTCGAACATGATCGTGTCAGCCGCCCTTATTGAAGGTGCAGCCTTCTTTGCCATTGTGGTATGCCTGCTGATCTCCTTTAAAGCATAAAGGAAGGATACCTGCCCCGATGAGCGATTGGCTTACCGGGGCAGGTTTACAGAAATCAATAAAATAAGATATGGAACTCGTAACACCGGATTTAGGTACGATTTTCTGGATGCTGCTGATGTTCATCATCGTGCTGATCATCCTGAAAAAGTTTGCATGGAAACCTATCCTGAATGCTCTGGATAACAGGGAAAAATCGATCGAGGATTCTCTGCGTTCCGCGGAAAGGGCAAGGGAAGAAATGGAGCAGCTGAAGGAAGATAATAAAAAGATAATGGCGGAAGCCCGTCTGGAAAGGGATAACATGCTCAAGGATACCAAGAAAACAAGCAACAAAATTCTCAGTGAAGCCAAGGAAAAGGCCAATGAGGAAGCAAAGCTCCTGATCGAGGCCACCAGGGAATTGATTGAAAACGAAAAAACTTCAGCCGTGGACGAGATCCGCAGGCAGGTTGCCGTTCTGTCTGTTGATATTGCCGAAAAGATCCTGCGGGAGAAACTGAAGGATGACAAGCAGCAGAAAGAACTCGTGGATAAACTCATGAAAGACATTAAACTGAATTAAGCTGGAAATGAGCACCGGGAAGATAGCTGTAAGATATGCAAAGGCCCTGTTCCTCAGTGCAAAGGAAAAGGAAATGCTGGATGCTGTCCGTGCCGACATGGAGCTTCTACTAGAGGCAGCTACCGGTATCCCGGAAATAGAACAGCTTCTTGAAAGTCCCATTATCAATTCAGCACAAAAATCCGCCGCCCTCACGGGTATATTTGAATCACGTGTAAGCAGGCTCGGCCTTGACTTCATACAGATGGTTGCGGAAAACAAACGGGAAGAATACCTGCCGGGAATGGCAAGATATTACATCCTGCTTTACAAGGAGGAAAAAGGAATACAGGTAGCCACTTTATCTTCGGCGGTGAGTCTTGACAGTGAAAACAGGGAGCAGATCAGGCAGATGATCAAGGATACGTTTAAGTCGGAGATCGAACTGGAACAGGAAATCAGGAAAGACCTGATCGGAGGATTCACGGTCAGGGTGGAAAACAAACTGCTGGATGCCAGTGTGAAAGGGATACTGGCACACATTAAAAAAGAATTACAGAAATAATTTAACACAACCAGATATGGCCGGAATAAAACCCGCAGAAGTCTCTGAAGTACTGAAAAAACAACTTGAGGGAATCAAATCAACCGAAGAACTCGAAGAAGTAGGAACAGTCCTTCAGGTTGGTGACGGAATTGCCAGGATCTACGGACTGAACAATGTGCAGTCCAACGAACTCATTGAATTCGAGAACGGGGTCTTCGGGATGGTCCTGAACCTAGAAGAGGATAATGTCGGTGCGGTTCTTCTGGGATCCACCGAAGAGATCAGGGAAGGGGATTTGGTCAAGCGGACCGGAAGGATTGCCTCCCTGGATGTAGGTGAAGGAATGCTGGGAAGGGTGATAAACACCCTGGGCGAACCGATCGACGGCCGCGGATCCATTAAAGGGGAAACCATTACCCTGCCGCTTGAAAGAAAAGCCCCGGGAGTGATCTACCGCCAGCCCGTGAATGAGCCACTGCAGACAGGGATCAAGCCCATCGATGCCATGATACCGATTGGAAGGGGACAGAGGGAACTTATTATCGGTGACCGGCAGACCGGGAAAACGGCCATTGCCATTGACACAATCATTAACCAGAAGGAATTTTACGATAAGGGAGAGCCTGTCTACTGCATCTATGTGGCTTGCGGACAAAAAGGATCCACCGTGGCAAATATCGCTGCCATCCTGGAGCAAAACGGTGCCATGAACTATACCGTGATCGTTTCCGCCACGGCATCCGATCCGGCCGCCCTCCAGTTTTATGCCCCTTTTGCAGGATGCACCATCGGTGAGTTTTTCAGGGATACCGGCCGGGCAGCGCTGATCATATACGACGATCTTTCCAAACAGGCAGTATCCTATCGCGAAGTTTCCTTGCTGCTCAGAAGGCCCCCCGGAAGGGAAGCCTATCCTGGAGATATATTCTACCTGCACTCCAGACTGCTGGAAAGAGCCTCCAAGATCATTGAATCGGATGAGATCGCAAAACAGATGAACGATCTGCCGGAGGCGCTGAAATCCATGGTTAAGGGAGGAGGATCACTAACGGCCCTGCCAATCATTGAAACCCAGGCGGGAGATGTTTCCGCATATATCCCAACAAATGTGATCTCAATCACAGACGGACAGATCTTTCTGGAGTCGAACCTGTTCAATGCCGGGGTTCGGCCTGCCATAAACGTTGGTATTTCTGTATCCCGGGTAGGAGGAAAAGCCCAGATTAAGTCCATGAAAACAGTTGCCGGTACTCTGAAACTGGACCAGGCCCAGTACCGGGAACTGGAGGCATTCTCCAAGTTCGGCTCGGACCTTGACAAGGCGACGCTTGCGACGCTGGACAAAGGAGCCAAGAATGTGGAGATCCTGAAACAGGGACAGTATTCACCAATGCCGGTTGAGAAGCAGATCGCGATTATTTTCTGTGGAACCCATGGTCTGCTTTCAAAGATACCTGCAGATAAAGTCAAGGAATTTGAAACGGAGTATCTTGACTTCCTCGAACTGAAACATAAGGACATGCTGGCACAGATCCGCGAAGGAGTGCTTACAAACAAAGAAGAAGATATACTGGACAATGTGGCCAGGGAAATTGCCGCCAAATACGAGGTAGAATAATACATGGCGAACCTAAAGGAAATACGGAACCGGATTGCCTCGGTCAAATCTACACAGCAGATCACCTCTGCCATGAAAATGGTATCGGCTGCCAAACTGCGCAGGGCACAGGAGGCGATTCTGCAAATGCGGCCCTATGCCGAACAATTGCAGATTATCCTAAGTTACCTGAGTGGTGCTATCCGGGATGAAGAAGACGATCCGTACGGGGTTGAAAGAGATCTGCAGAAATTACTTGTAGTGGTGATCACTTCGAACAGGGGACTATGCGGCGGTTTTAATTCCGCAGTAATCAAGCACAGCCTTCAGATGGTGCAGGAGGAATACGGGAACCTGTTCCGGCAGAAGGCTGTAGACTTCTTTGCCATCGGAAAAAGGGGAGCAGATTACCTCAGGAAAAACCAATTCAACATGATCGGGGATAAGAGCGACCTGTTTAATCAGCTGAGCTTCGACAATGTAATGCCGGTTGCAGAGAATATAATGGACGATTACGTGCTGAAAAAGTATGACAGGATACTGCTGGTGTACAACCAGTTCAAGAACGCTGCGGTCCAGGTCCTCACAACAGAACAGTTCCTTCCTGTGGTGCCTCCGGAAACGGAAGAGGAAACCGCTTACGTTACCGATTATATCTTCGAACCATCCAAGGAATACATCGTAAAGGAACTCATTCCCAGGACCCTGAAGATCCAGTTCTACAAGGCTTTGCTGGACTCCCATGCAGCCGAACACGGTGCCAGGATGACAGCCATGCACAAGGCCACCGATAACGCTACCGAAATAATCCGTGATCTGCGCCTGACCTACAACAAGGCCCGCCAGGCCACCATCACCAACGAAATCCTCGAAATTGTCTCCGGAGCTGAAGCCCTGAAGCAGGCTTAAATTCTAGTATTCCTCCCAGTGCTTGATCGCGATGTCTTCCTCACTGAGTTTGCAGAAGGCGATGATAAAGGCTGAGGCCAGCCTGGCGTTGGTGATCAGGGGGATGTTGTAATCCACCGCGCTCCGCCGTATTGAGTAATCATTACTGAGCTCGTCGGAAGTCAGGTCCTTCGGGATGTTGATCACCAGGTCGATCATATTGTTGCTGAGGTAATCCAGGGTGTTGGGTTTCTTATCTTCATCGGGCCAGTGAAGAACAACGGAATCAATGTTGTTCATTTTCAGAAAATCTGCAGTCCCTTTGGTGGCAAACAGGTTGTACCCTTTTTCGGCCAGCATACGGCAGGAATTGATCAGTTCGACTTTTGAGCGCATGGGACCAGTGGAGAGCAGGATGTTTTTCTCCGGGATGGTATACCCGACCGAAAGCATGGCTTTGAGGATGGCTTCGTAAAAGTTCTCTCCGATGCAGCCGACCTCGCCGGTCGAGGACATGTCAACGCCCAGCACCGGGTCTGCTTTTTTGAGCCGTGAGAAGGAAAACTGGGGAGCCTTGATCCCGATATAATCAAGGTCGAAAATGGAGTTATCCGGCTTGTCGTAAGGCAAATCGAGCATCACCCTGGTGGCCGTGTCTATCAGGTTGGATTTAAGGACCTTCGAAACGAATGGCATGCTCCGGGAGGCTCTCAGGTTGCACTCGATAACCTTGATGTCATTGTCCTTGGCCAGGAATTGCATGTTGAACGGCCCGGTTATGTTCAGGGCTTTGGCAATGTCTTTCGATATCTTTTTAATACGGCGAACAGTTTCGAAATAGATCTTTTGGGGCGGGAACACCATGGTGGCATCCCCGGAATGGACACCTGCAAATTCAACGTGCTCGGAAAGGGCATAAACCAGCAATTCCCCGTTTTTGGCAACGGCATCGATCTCAATCTCCTTGGCCTGCTGGATAAATTCAGATATAACCACCGGGTACTGCCTGGATACACTTGTCGCCAGTTCCAGAAAATGCTCCAGTTCTTCCTTGTTGGAGACCACATTCATGGCCGCACCGGAAAGTACGTAGGAGGGACGGATCAGGACCGGGAAGCCGACCTCATCAGCAAAAGAATAGACATCATCAATATTGGTAAGTTCCTTCCACCTGGGCTGGTCGATATGCAATTTATCAAGCATGGAAGAGAATTTATGCCGGTTTTCAGCATTATCGATCGAAATGGCGGAAGTTCCCAGGATAGGCACATCCTGGTTATAAAGCCTCATGGCAAGGTTGTTGGGTATCTGTCCCCCCATTGAAACCACAACGCCTTTAGGTGTCTCCAGGTCCACGATATCCATCACTCTTTCAAACGAGAGTTCATCGAAATACAGGCGCTCGCAAACATCGTAATCAGTACTGACGGTTTCGGGATTGTAATTGATCATGATGGAGCGGTAACCCTGTTCGTTAAGTGTGTAAAGGGTGTTTACGCTGCACCAGTCGAATTCCACGCTGCTGCCGATCCGGTATGCTCCGGAGCCCAGTACAATAACGGATTTTCCGTCATCCGCAAAGCCAATATCATGCTCGTCCCCGCTGTAGGTAAGGTAGAGATAATTGGTCTGGGCGGGATACTCGGCTGCCAGCGTATCGATCTGCTTTACCACGGGAAGTATTCCCCTTTCCTTTCGCCAGGCCCGGACTTCAAGACCTTTTTCGGCCATTGAATCCGAGAAGGAATTATAAATATGCCGGGCCACCTGGAAGTCCGAGAATCCAAACACTTTAACCTTTCTCAGTAGCTCATCCGGCAGTTCTTCCAGGTTCTTGAAGCCTTCCAGGGTGTTTTTCAGCTCGAAGATATTCCTGAGTTTGACAAGGAACCATTTATCTATTTTCGTCAGCTCGAATATCCGGTCTACCGTATAGCCCTTCTCAAATGCTGCGGCAATGACAAGGATCCTCATATCGGTGGGCTCAGACAGCTCCTTTTCAATGTCCTCGAATTCCAGTCCCCGGTTCCCGGTAAATCCATGCATGCCCTGTCCGGTCATGCGGATCCCTTTCTGTATGGCTTCCTCGAAGGTTCTCCCGATTGACATTACCTCCCCGACGCTTTTCATCGAGGAGTCGATCAGCTTGCTTACGCCGATGAACTTATTCAGGTCCCACCGGGGGATCTTGCAGACGATGTAATCAAGCGCCGGTTCGAAGAATGCAGAGGTTGTTTTAGTCACCGAATTTTTAAGCTCATGCAGTCCGTATCCGAGTCCCAGTTTAGCCGCCACGAACGCCAGCGGGTAACCGGTAGCTTTTGAGGCCAGGGCGCTGGACCGGGACAGCCGGGCATTCACCTCGATCACCCGGTAATCCTCTGAATCAGGATCCAGGGCATACTGTATATTGCACTCGCCGATGATCCCAATATGCCGGATCACATCAATTGACAACCTCCGGAGTTTGTGGTATTCACTGTTGTTAAGGGTCTGGGAAGGGGCCACGACAATGCTTTCCCCGGTATGGATCCCCAGGGGATCGAAGTTCTCCATGTTGCATACCGTGATGCAATTGTTGAAACGGTCACGGACCACTTCGTATTCAATTTCTTTCCAGCCTTTCAGCGATTCCTCGACAAGGATCTGGGGGGAGTAGGAAAAAGCCTTGGCGGCCAGTTTGACCAGTTCATCCTCGTTCGAACAGAAACCACTTCCCTGTCCCCCGAGAGTATACGCAGCCCTGATAATGATGGGATACCCCAGGTCTGCAGCGGCCTCCCTGGCCCTGTCAATGGTTTCAACTGCATGGCTTTTCGGGGTGCTGATACTGATCTCCTTGAGCTTATTAACGAAGTTTTCCCGGTCCTCCGTGTCGATGATCGCCTGGATGGGTGTTCCCAGCACCTCGACCTTATACTTTTTCAGAACGCCTTTTTGAAAAAGTTCGATACCGCAGTTCAATGCCGTTTGTCCCCCGAAAGAAAGCAGTATCCCGTCCGGTTTCTCCCGGGCAATA
>CBFDEE010000011.1:0-15598 GCA_965603745.1 uncultured Bacteroides sp.
GGTTACCAGTGCAGGCAATGAAGGAAAACCCGATGACCCGTGGACCTATATTACCGCTCCGGCTGATGCAGAAAACCTGGTGTCTGTCGGGGCAGTCCGTGCAGATGGCACAAGGGCGGATTTCAGTTCAAGGGGACCGAGCTATGACGGACGTGCCAAACCCGATGTGATGGCCCAGGGTGAAGGAACCACGCTAATCGGCAGTAACGGCCTGGTAACTGCCGGTAACGGGACATCCTTTTCCTCGCCTGTATTGGCTGGTCTTGCGGCTTGCCTCTGGCAGAAGAACCCTGATATCAGCAATAACGAACTGCTTGAAGCCATACGAACCTGCTCGTCCCTGAATCCCTACCCGGATAACCTCTATGGATACGGGGTACCGAATTTATCGGTAGCCGACTTTATCATTACAGGACTGAACCGGCCCGTATTAACTACCTGGAGGCTGAACGTCTTTCCAAATCCCTGCAAAGAAGTTATATTTATTGGCGGGGAGCAGTTTTCCGGGGGACAAATTTCCGGGAATCAATTCCCCGGTGGCAGGATCCTTTACCGAATCCATGATATTGGCGGCAGGATATGTACCAGCGGCGAAATCAGCATCCCTCAAGGAAGCCTTGCCGGCATCCCTGTACATTCACTGGCCGCCGGCACCTATTTTATCAGTATCAAATCACGGGATGGGACCGGCACCGGGATATTTAACAAGATACAATGAGCGGGAAAAAGGGTGAAATAAGCAGGCTTTCAGACCTTCAGGATGAGATCCGCGAAGTTCTGCAGGGAAAATTCGATCGTCCCAGGTGGATAGTTGCCGAGATCAGCGAGATCAAGGAAAATTTCAGCGGGCACTGTTACCTTGACCTTGTCGAAAAGGATGAGCAGTCTGATAAACTGCTGGCAAAAGCACGCGCCACCATCTGGGCTTCGGCCTTCCGCATGCTTAAACCTTATTTTGAAACAAGTACCGGATACGAACTGGTTGCAGGTATTAAGGTCATGGTATCAGCCAGTGTTGAGTACCATCCTGTATACGGATTAAGCCTGAATATCAAGGACATTGACCCAAGTTACACCCTGGGGGATGTGGAAAGAAAGCGGCAGGAGATCATATCCCGGCTTGAGAAGGATGGAGTACTGACAATGAACAGGGAAACCGGCCTTCCGGAAGTCCCCCAGAAAATAGCAGTAATCTCTTCCAGAACTGCCGCCGGGTATGAAGATTTCCTGCAGCAGCTAAGCAATAATCCATACAGGTACAAGTTTTACACGAAACTGTATCCCGCCGCCATGCAGGGAGAGACAGCAGAGAGCAGCATTATCCAGGCACTCGAGAGGATCTTTGAATATGAAAGTTACTTTGATCTTGTGGTTATCATCCGGGGAGGAGGATCAAAATCGGATCTTGCCTGCTTTGACAGTTATGAGCTGGCCTATCATGTTACCCAGTTCCCTCTTCCCGTATTAACAGGTATCGGACACGAACAGGACGATACCATTACGGACATGGTGGCACATACAAAGCTGAAAACCCCAACGGCAGTAGCTGAATTCCTCGTCGACCGGCTGGTTTCCTTTGAGGCGAAGCTGGATGGATCCGGCGAGGCACTGGTCCGTACTATCAATTCCATAATCCATGAACTGAGACTGCAGCAGCAATTGCTCCGGCAGAGGACAGGTTCAGGATCAAAAGCATACCTGCAAAACCTTGGCGAACAGCTGCTCAGGAAAACCACAGATGCCAGGCACCAGGTCCAGCATACTATCGGGGATTACTCTATAGGCCTGCTCCGTCTCACGGAACAGATTAAAAACAGCGCCAGGAATGTTCCTGCCAGGAAGAAGATGGAAACAGTGTATATCCAGGACAGGATGAAACAGCTTGTCCTGAATCTTACCGAAAACGAAAAAAAGCGGCTGGACAGCCATGTCAAACTGAATTCTTACGCCGATCCGGCCCAGATACTCAAGCTGGGATTCTCTGTTGCGAGGTTCAGAGGCAAAGCCCTGAAAGACGCCACCCAGCTTCAGAAAGACGACCTCATTGAAACGGAATTGAGCAAGGGAAAAATCCAAAGTAAAATAACAGACATCAAAAAAAAACCATACATTCGCAAAAGCTAAAGAAGGAACTGGCCAATCCATGATCCGTATTGCTTCATCCATCGTTTTTCTTATCCTGGTACTGTCGTCCTCCGGGCAATCGCAGGTACAAAACAACATCGACAGCCTCCAGAATCTGCTGGGTACGACAGGCCCGGAAGAAAAAGTCAGGCTATTCTGCCAGATATCCGAATTGTACTGGCAGAGCTCCTTCGACACAAGCCTGCTTATGGCGATTCATGCGTACAACACGGCTGAAGAATTAGACAATCCGGACCTGACGGCGACATCCTTATATATGATCGGCAATGCATACTACCTGCTTGGCGATTACTCCAACAGTATGGACCACTACCTGCAGGCGCTCGGAATTAGGGAAACACTGGGCGACTCCAGCAATCTTGCCGGCTCCTATAATAATATCGGGGCGGTATACCTTCATATGGATGATAACCAAAAAGCCCTTGAGTATTTTAAAAGATCCGGCGATATCTTTAACGCTATGGGGAATGATCATCAGCTATTCCCCGTACTTAACAATATAGGAGCGGTCTATGCGGATATCTCAATCCTTGATACTGCATTCCAGTATTTTACACTCGCATACGAAATCGCTGATCGCAGCGGGGATCAGACCAACCGTGCCATTGCCCTTGCCAATCTCGGGGAAACAACCCTGTCAATGGGATTGTATGCCCAGTCAGAAGAATACCAGCTGAAGGCCTATGAAATAAGCCATGAACTGGGTGACAAGGGAATGATGGCTACCGTCAAAACCAACCTTGGAAAGCTGTACATAAAAAGAAAAGATTTCTCCACTGCCCTGGTCTCCTTCCAGGAGAGCCTGCTTCTTGCCAGGGAAATCAATTCACTGCCGCTTATGCAGGAGAATTATCAAAGCCTGTCTGAACTGTACGCACGTCGCGGCGAGTACAAACAGGCCCTCAATCTTTACAAGATGTTTTCTGCCGTCAAGGACAGTCTGATGTCACAGGAAGGGCTGATGCAGATCAAAGTACTGGAGTTGAAATTCAGCGCTGCGGCTCTTCAGCAGGAGATCGAACTGCTCCGTAAAGACAAGGAAATCCAGAGTCTGAAACAGACCCGCCTGAAATATGGCATCATCTCCCTGATGGTACTGATCCTGACCCTCGTTCTTATATTCCTGTTATATTTTCAGCGCAACCGTCTCAAAAAGGAAACCAACAGATTACTGGAAGAAAAGAACAGCGAGCTGGAGAAGGCCAATAAAAAGCTCCAGCAGTCCGAAAAAAACCTGATCGAACTGAATTCCACTAAGGATAAATTTTTCTCCATCATCGGCCACGACCTCCGGAATCCCCTGAATGCGCTCCTGGGATTCAGCGAACTTATCTCGGGTAATTCAAGGGATTACTCAGCCGAGGAAATACAGAAATACAGCAAGATCATCAATGAGGCTGCCAAAAACATCCATATGCTGATTGAAAACCTCCTTGAATGGTCACGTTCCCAGTCCGGGAACATAGAATTCAGTCCCCGGGAAACGAAACTCGCTCCCGTAATCGGGGAAATCGTCAAGATATTTGAAATCCAGTCCGACAAGAAGAATATTTCAATAAACACAGAAATAGCGGAGGATATCCTTGTATTTGCGGATGTGAATCTCCTTTCAACCGTTCTCAGGAACCTGATCAATAATGCTGTCAAATTCACTCCCAAAAAAGGCAGTGTCCTGATTACCGCTGAACAGACCGGTGAGGGTGTGTCCGTATCCATACAGGATTCCGGCGTCGGAATGACGGAAACCCAGCTTGACAACCTATTCAGCCTCGTGCACGGCCCGTCCACTCCTGGAACGGCTGATGAAAAGGGGACCGGGCTGGGACTTATACTCTGCAAGGAGTTTATCGATAAACACGAAGGCCGGATATGGGCTGAAAGCAAATCCGGAAAAGGTAGCACATTCACGTTTTTCCTCCCAAAACAAAAATAATTCCCCGATTATGAGCAAAGACCCGACCTATGGCGAAGCCATGACTGAAATCGAAGAGATCCTCGACAAGATCGAAGCAGGTGAACTTGATGTGGATGAGCTTACCGACAAGGTCAAACGTGTGGCCAGCCTGCTCAGTCTGTGCAAGAAAAAGCTGAAAACCACGGAAGCTGAGATTCAGAAGGTGATCGAGGGACTCGAAGAAGCCGGTTAATTATCCACGTTCTGTTCCGTCTCAATGGAACTGATGTCCTCTTCCTGGTTAGGGCAAAAATCAGTAAGACTGCATAATTCAGCTGCAAAGCCGACCCTCATATGGGTTGTTTTGAAGAATTCAGTCACCATATGCTTGATCTGGTTCTGATTTGCGATCAGTACCTGGATGGGATCGATGTCCTCCATATTGATCTTGCCTTCGGCCTCCTTTAATACCTTCAGATTCGCATTGATGATACGCATCATCTCATTGTAGTCCCTTGCGATGGAGGCCAGCCGGTGCCCGATTACGCCGATAACTTCATTGGTTTCACAACATATAAGGGGACTCCCGGCATTTCCCTGTTTGATGGTGCAGTCGACCTGTATGGTATGGAACCCGTCACTATGTGTAAAAAGGGAGGAAATGATCCCACTTTTCAAAGCAAGGTGTTCCTGATCAAGGTCGTGTCCCAGAACTGCGATGGGATGGCCGATCTTGTGGTTGATCCTCTTGCTGCATTTCAGCGGGGGAATGGCCTTGAATGCTGCCTGATCGATTTCAAAGAGCATATAACCAGGATTGTGCTTATCGTTCACTTTTACCTTCCGTTCAATAAAGTCACTGAAGTTCATCCTCAGGCAGCCGGAAGAATCCAAGTCAGACTCAGTAAAGCGCAGTAATACTTCTGCAGGCTTGGCAAATTTATCAATGACATCATCTGTGACAAGGTAGTTCTTCACCTTGAATCCGGTGAAGGAGATAATCTTGGTGCCTGCATTACTTAAAAAATCAATAGAACACACGGAAGATTTACAGTGTCCCCAGAGTTCCCTGTACATAGGCTTTGACTTAATCGTTATGCAGTGGTTCGGACACAAATATACAATCTTTCCTGAATTATTCGTTTTCTCCGCCTGGATCGGACCAGTATACCCTTTTCAGATCCAGCAGGTTCATGGGATTCGAATGCAGTCCCTTAAGGCCTTTTGGGATGAATCTAACGACCTCGTCATAATACAGTGGCACGATGACCGCTTCGGCAAGGATGATACTGTCCAGGCGGTGATAGACACTGTATCTCAGCTCATTTTCCATGATACCGGGTGCCCTCTTAAAAAGGCTGTCATAGCCTGGATCAGAGAAGTGGGTGTAATTGGGGCCTGTGGGACTGAAATTCCTGCTGCAAAACAGGGAAAGATAGTTCTCGGCATCCGGGTAATCCGCTATCCAGGATCCACGGAAAAACTCCAGTTTTCCGTTTGCCATGCGTTCCCTGAATGCAGCCCCGGTGTTCACCTCAATATTCAGACTGATCCCGATTTCATGCAATTCATGCTGGATGTATTCGCAAAGGTCCTGGTAATCCGAGGTCGTGGTGAGCGTGATGGCCGGAAGTCCCTCTCCCATCGGATACCCGGCAAGGGCCAGGAGTTCCCTTGCAAGGTCCGGATCATAGCTGTAACCCGGTACCGCTTCCCGGTTGAATGAAGGCATTCCCGCTGGCACAAAACCTGAAATGGCCGGCTGTCCGATATTGTTTCGCAGAAACCTCATCATTTTCGCCCTGTCAAATCCGTAATTTATGGCCTGTCGTATCCTTTTGTCCTGAACGGGACTTCCCTGTGCAGCCGGCAGGTCCGGATCCAGTAAAAATCCCAGGTACTCGGTATTCAGATAGGGCTGCCTGAGCAACCTTATCCTGTCCGCATGGGCCGGGTTAAGCCTTCCGTCCGGTGTGATCATCTCATCCTTGTATACGGCATGAATTCCCGAAAGGAAATCCAGCCTGCCCATCATGAATTCCATGAATTCGGATTGCTTGTCACGGGTGAAGCTGACATTCACCGCGCTGAGATAGGGCAGCCTGTTCCCCTGTCCATCAAATTCAAAATAATACGGGTTACTGGTCAGTACGAGCTTTTCATCTTCCCTCCAGTACTGGAACTGAAAGGGACCTGTCCCAACCGGTTCCCGGCCGAAATCTTCACCCAGTGAATCAATGGTTTCCCTGGGCACCACGCTGCAATACGGCATGGTGAGCAGGCCCGGGAATGCAGGAAATGGCTTATGCAGGAAAATACTCAGTACGGTATCACTTTTTGCCTGGAATCCATTTATGCTGTTGGCAGCCTTCCGGTCGACCGCATTGAATATCCAGGCACCGGGGGATGCGATTTCCGGGTCTGTTATCCTGTTGAGGCTGTAAACAAAATCAGATGCCGTGACCCGCCGCCCCTTTCCTCCGGGAAATGAAGCATGGTCATGGAAGTAAACATCCGTCCTGAGGTAGAACGTGTATTCCTTTCCGTCCGGGCTGCATTCCCAGGAATGCGCGATGCAGGGCAGGACTTCCAGTTTCGCATCAAGCTGCAGCAGGCCGTTGAAAATCTGGTTGACAGGCCAGATAATAGTCTGGTTGCGTGCAAAAGCCGGGTCCAGTGTTGGTATTCCCTTGGATTCGTTATAACGGAAAATATTCATGCGGTCCTGCGGTGCTTGTGAACAGGATGCAAGAAAAATGAACGATATGAAAAATACCAGGGTCCGCATACTGAGGTACGGGTAAAGTTAAAACTTTAGTGTCATACCGGCCATAAAATTAAACCTGGCCTGCGGGAAGTATCCGTCCATCTTGAATTCTTCACCGCCGTAATAATACCTGTAAACCCAGGCGTTCGTCTCATATTGCTCGTTAAGGATATTATTCAGCATGAGGTTAAATCCTACCTCTTTGATGAAACGAGGGTGAAACCTATATTGTACCTGAATGTCATTCAGGATGTATCGTTCCAGGATTCTGTCCTCCGAGGAGGTATTATCGATGTATTGTTTTCCAACGCATTTTGTCAGCAGAGCAATGTTCAATCCTTCAATGGGTTCATAGCTGAGTCTGCTCCCGCCCACAATAAATGGGGAAAAACTTAGATCTGTACCCTTGAGATCAGTAATGCTGTCGGTACCGGTGTCCCAGTTTTCAACATAATCGGTATACTCCCTGATCCTGTTTTTGCTCAGGGTTAGGTTCAGGTCCCATTGGACTTTGTCAACCGGAGAAATTCCAGCCACAACTTCTATCCCCGTTCGATAACTGTCCTCTACATTATCCATAATTGCGGCACCCACATTGTTAATCTCTCCGGTAAGGACAAGCTGGTTGGAGTAGTCCATATAAAACAGGTTGACATCCAGAACCGCCCTCACCAGGTTCATACGGTAGGAAAGTTCATAATCCACCAGGGTTTCGTATTTCGGTACGGGCTTATCGGGATCACGGTCGACGAAGTTGGTCCGGTTTGGTTCCCGGTTCCCGACAGCAATTGACGCCGCAACACGTTGCCGGTCACTGATATCCATTGTTACCCCGAACTTCGGATTCAGAAAGTTGTATACACGCAATTGTGCTATATTCCTCAGGTCTTCATCTATCCCCTTCATTGCATGCTCAATGTTCCGGTATTGCAGATCCCCGAAAAGGCTGAGGCTGCTTCCCATCCTGTAATTCAGTTTCAGATAAGTGTTCCAGTCCCGCTTCACCCCCGTATTCCTGTACCACTCATGGTTTATTTCCGATTCCCCTGCATACCGTGCCCAGATAACCTTGCCAAAATGCCTGCCCTCGTACCGGTTCCATCCACCTCCCCAGTATGCCTCCAGTCTCCTGTACCGGTAGTTCAGTGACCAGGTAAGTCCGTAAAAATCATTGTCAAGCCATTTCTGCTGTATCAGGTCGATGCTGGTAATAGTATCAACACCGATGACCACATTTTCAATCTGATAATCTGCCAGGTCCTTATCATCCTTATAGCCTTCAAAGTATCCCCGGCCGTATGTATAATGCATGGCGCCGTTAAAAGTTAAACGCCTGCCTATCTCCCTCGAATAAAACATCTGGTAATGGTCCTGCTGGTAATTATCCGTCTCTTTCTCATAGGTATAATAATTATAAGTCCTGGAATCGGAGGCGATCATATGAGCTGTCTGTTCCGGAGTATACAACCAGTGTTCTTCGTAACGTATCATCCCTTCGAGGTCATCGTTCAGTCTGACGGTAGGTACTCCCCACCATGCCTGGTAGGTATATTCCTTTCCTGAAAAAACATTGACCTTCAATAGGCTCTTCTCCCCGTATATTGCCCCTGAAACGAAAAGGGATTTCAGATCCGAGAAAGCACGGTCAATAAAACCGTCGGAGCTGATCTTTGATAGACGCATATCGAGCGTGAATTTGTCAGCCAGCATGCCGGTCCCCACAGAAAGGCTGTTTTTCCAGGAATTAAATGATCCGAAAGCTGTTTTGAATTCGCCGTATGCTTCAGGATTCATGGTGAATGTCTGAAAATTCATGGTCGCTCCGAAAGCTGCTCCTCCGTTTGAGGAAGTACCCACTCCTCTCTGGATCTGGATATTATCGACCGATGCCGCAAAATCGGGCATATTGACCCACCAGACACCATGGGATTCCGAATCATTCAGGGGAATCCCATTGACTGTCACATTGATCCTGTTCATATCCGTACCCCGTATCCTGAAACTGGTATATCCGATTCCAGCCCCGGCATCCGATGTGGTAACCATGGATGGGGTCAGGTTCAGCAGGTACGGAATATCCTGTCCCATGTTCCTCTCCTCGATCTCCTCCCCGGATACATTTGAATAGGCAAGTGGCGAGTACTGTCCCGCCCGGGTTGCCACCACCATAACCTCCTCGGCCATTACAGAGGTCTCAGAAAGTGTGAAATCAATCCTCACTTCCCCGGGGATTTCAATTTCCCGGCTTGCGGTTTCATAACCGATATACGAAGCTTTGACTATGTAAGTGCCTGCGGGAAGGCCGGTAATGGAATAATTCCCGTCTATATCGGTAATGGCCCCGCGGAAGGTTTTGTCGACATAGACATTGGCCCCTATGAGAGGCTGACCCTCTGAGTCTCTGACAGTACCCGACATAGGCTGTTGAGCATGTAACTGCATGCATAACAGTGCCGCCGGGATGGCGAACATCCAGGATTTCATAACTGAGTTATTAAATATTATCAAGCATGTTTTCTAAATTCCCTGCGCCGGCATTACCCGGATCAGGTTCTAAGGGTATGATCTCAGCCCGAATTATTAAGGCACCCCCCTTAGAGTAGCTATACAAATATATTGAAATTGTCCAAGTATTCAAAAGGCCCGCTTTTTATATCCCCGGCATAACTCCCCCAAACCAGGTTTGCATACCAAAGGATTTATTAAAAAAGTTGCCTTTAAAATACCGGAACCTTCGGATTGTTACACCGTCGCTACACAGCTTAACGCGGTGTAAGGCTCCTTGTATAACAAATCCTCAGGTACTGCACCGGTATTTTGCAGCAACGTTTTAATGAAACCGGAGGTAAGTGGTTTGGGGGAATTATCTACAGACGGGGATAAAAAAAGGGTGCCCTTTGGCGGGCACCCTGTCGTTATAATTTGATAATGCTTTCGGACTATTCCACGTTCAGGACATCCTTGAAAGCCTTGGTAAAGGTGTCCTTTGGCAGGGCACCCATGGCCATCTGGGGCTGTCCCTCACTGGGAACAAACAGGATAGACGGAATGCTCTGGATACCGAAAATGGCGGATAGCTCACGCTCCTCTTCGGTATTTACCTTGTAGATATCCAGTTTCCCTTCAAATTCCACAGACAACTCCTCAAGAACAGGAGCTACAATCTTACAGTGTCCGCACCAGTCTGCGTAAAAGTCTATAACACATGGTTTTTCTCCTTCGAATTTCCACTCCTTGTTTTCTTCATAGTTGAATACTTTCTCCTTAAAGGTGTCCGTTGTAAGATGCTCAGTCATAATATTCAAGTTTTATATGAAAAAATATAAATATTTATAAAAATACAAATTTCACCGGGTCAGATCAAATCCCGTGCCATCACAAAGTAAATCATGATTTTATTGTAATTTTGTCAGGAGACGAACAATTTGTCATATCTATATATGAAGAAATGTCTTAATGATAAGATTTTCAGTGAAATTGCAGAAATCGTAAAAGAGGATGGCAATCCGACATTTGTGATCGGAGGCTTTGTCAGGGATTGCATACTGAAAAGAGACACCCATGATGTAGACATTGTGGTCCAGGGCAGCGGGATAGATCTTGCCAGGAAGTTCGCGGGCCGCCTGGGCAAAAATGTCCCAGTCAGCGTTTTCAGGAATTTCGGAACGGCGATGGTCAGGTACAGGGATTCTGAGATCGAATTTGTCGGAGCAAGGAAGGAATCTTACCGGAGTCATTCCAGGAAACCCATCGTTGAAGACGGTACTCTCGAGGATGATCAGAACCGGCGTGATTTCACTATCAACGCAATGGCCATATCCCTGAATCCGGGATCCTACGGTGAACTGATCGATCCTTTCGGTGGAATGGAGGATATTAAGAACAGGATCCTCAGGACCCCCCTCGAGCCCGAACGTACCTTTTCGGATGATCCGTTGAGAATGATGAGGGCCATACGTTTTGCATGCGAGCTTGGTTTCTCCATTGAGGAAGGTACATACGAAGCCATCAGGAAATCTGCCCACCGCATCGGGATTGTATCCATGGAAAGGATTACGGATGAGCTGAACCGCATTATATTGGCAGACAAACCCAGTACGGGATTCAGGATGCTGGATGAAACCGGGCTCCTCGAACGGATCTTTCCTGAATTCCCTGAATTGAAAGGAGTTAAGGAGGAAGAGGGACAAAGGCATAAGGACAATTTCTATCATACCATACAGGTCCTCGACAATGTTGCCGCAATCTCCGGCGATCTCTGGATCAGATGGGCTGCCATTCTGCATGATATAGCCAAACCGCTGACCAGGAAATACAGCAAGGAATCCGGGTGGACCTTCCACGGGCATGAATTTGCGGGTTCAAAGATGGTTCCCGGGATCTTCCGGAAACTGAAGCTTCCCCTGAATGAAAAGATGAAATACGTACAGAAACTGGTCCTTCTCCACCTCCGCCCCATGGCCCTCTCTCCTGAAGGCGTGAGTGATTCGGCCATACGCCGCCTGGTTTTTGATGCCGGAGAGGACCTGGAGGACCTGATGCTGCTGTGCGAGGCAGACATCACCTCGAAGAACGAAAAAACGGTCCGCCGCCACCTCGGCAACTTCCGGATCGTCAGGCAGAAAGTTGCCGAGCTCGAAGAAAAGGATACCATCCGGAATTTTCAGCCTCCCGTCTCCGGGGAAGAGATCATGGAAACATTCGGGATACCCCCTTCTAAATCCGTCGGAATTATCAAAGACCACATCAAGGATGCCATCCTGGACGGGATTATCAAAAACGACCATGATGAGGCCTTCGCCCTTATGCTTGAGAAAGGTGCTGAACTGGGACTGAAACCGGTTAAGAAGTAGTTATTCGCACCGCCAGAAATCAATGTAAACCGGAAGGTGGTCACTGAAACCGCCATGATACCTGAAACCCTGGTAAGTCCTGAACGGCCTTGGCCCCGGCAGATATGGATCCTTTTCCAGCAGGAAGGAAGGGGCATAAATCCTCTTTCCTCCTGGTCTGACAAACAGGACGGAATCCAGGAGGAATGCACCATTCACAAAAATATGATCGAACTCATACCAGCTTTCCCGGTATTTGATCGTGCCGTGTGACGCGGGACCGGCATTCATTCCTGTATTATACAGGCAGGTATCCAGTACCGTCATACCGGGCATCTGTACCCGGAGTACCGCGAACAGGCTGGGGTCCGACAGCTCATCGTTCATGTCACCGGCCACCAGGATCCTGGCCCCTGTATCTGCCTGCAGGATTGAATCCAGCAGTGCCCGTACCGTTCTTGCCGCCGCTATCCTTCCTGGCCTGCTCTCCAGGTAGCCTTCCCATCTTGATGGCCAGTGGCAGATCAGCAGGTGGATGGAATCCCTGTCCATTATGGCGGCCCGGACATAAAGGATATCACGGCTTGGATCCCGGAGTCCCGCTACCGGGATATGCCTTACATGCAGGGGCCGGAATTTATCCGGCAGGTAAAGCAGTGCAACATCAATACCGCGCTCATCTGGCGAATCCTGGTGGATTATCCTGTAATTATACTTCAGCAGAGGGGTTCTCCCGGCAAGCCAGTTCAGGACAAACCGGTTCTCAACCTCGCACAGGCCGATTATTTCAGGAGGATGCCATCCTCCGGCTGAAGCCAGCACCTTGAAGATCCGCCGTTCCTTCTCAAGGAAGCGTTCCCAGGTCCAGTGTCTGCCTCCTTCCGGCAGGAATTCCTCATCCAGCTTCAGGCTGTCATCAAAGGGATCGAACAGGTTTTCCACATTGTAAAACAAAAACCTCAGGTCTCCCCTCCCCTCCTGGGCATAAACGGCACCCTGAAAGGCAGGCAGCAGAACCATCATGGTCAGCAGCGAGGGATTCAGTGCAAAGAGATGAGAAATCAGGGTTTTCATCATTAATGAATGACGGGAAAACTAAAATCTCGGTTTTGGCTGCGTGTAAAAGTCCAGGAAAAACGAATAATATTGAATTGCAGGCACTAAAGGTTACTCCGGGAATCAGGAGAAAAGGGATTTACCTGGAGATGGAATCGTTCTCGATCCGTTCATAGGCACCGATATCCGGTCCCAGTTCACCCAGGCGGCTTTCACCTTTGATGTCGACGGGATACTGAACGGCAATATCGTAAAGTGCCTTATCCTTGGCGGGTGACAGGGTGTCAAGCTGCAGGTTGTTATTGTTGTAATCAACAAAGCGAGGATCCTCGAGGTTTATAATACCGGTAAAATGTTCCGGGTCTGCCAGGTCGAAGTCCTCCGGATCAGCCTTGATGAGGCAATGATCGAATAAGTACGGGATCTCGCTGTCCTCGTGCTCATTTATGCTTATCTCAAATTCCTTGTCCCCATAGATAATGCAATTCCCGAAATGGGCCTTTTCAATGGGCCGGACATGTATCTGCCCGTAGATGTCCTCGTAAAAATTGGTCATCGCCAGGGAAGGTGTCGTCCGGTTGGAAAATCCCGATCCCCAGTAATTTCCCACGGTGCAGTGGTAAAACTCGTAGGATCCCCCGATGTTCAGCAGGATGGCCAGCTGTCCGCAGCTTGCCACAACCGTGTTGCTTGCATGGATGCTGGTGCCCTGGCCGAGGATACCGACGGACGACATATTCTCGATCCTGCAGTTTTTCAGGGTAAGGTTGGGCGTCTCCGGGGTATATACCGTATCGGCCATCAGGCCAATGGTTCCGTTTTTGATGTTGACATACTCCAGTTCATTTTCCATGGTCCCGGGCCAGAAGTAGATCAGTCCCCATTGCCCGGGAATATCCCTGTAAAGGTATTCCAGGCGGTCTCCCTGGATCACAATCGGGTTTTCCAGGCTTCCCCTGGCTTTCAGTGTTCCCTTGAAAATGAGTACCGCATCCTTATGCAGGTGGATCCTCACGCCTTCCTCAATGGTCAGTGTCTCCATGGAGTCAACAATGAGGTAATCCACTATCAGGTAAGGCTTATCGTTCAACCAGGTACTTGTACCGATGGTATCCTTACGAAAAAAATGGACATCCTGTCCCCAGGCAACCAGGTTCACATCCTGCAGATTCCCGTTGGTATTGAATACGATGGAATCATGAATGACCAGGAGGGAATCACGATTGTTCGGATCGAGTGTGACCTCTACAAAAATATAAAGCGAATCCTTCGGCGGGATCTCGATGTTGGTGGCTGAATTCCCCGGGTAACCATCAATATTGAGCCTGAAAACCGAGGATGGTCCGCCCGCAAGTTCGATAGAGGAGATTTCAAGCGGCTGGTCATAATCATTATAGATCCTCAGGTTCTTCGTGGTAGAGCCAATGGTGGTGAATATAGTATCGAAAAAGACCGTATCGGTCGAAAAACCCAGCCATGCATCCTGCCCCCTGTAGACCTCATACCTTTCGCATGAAAACACTCCGGTCAGCAGGACGGCAATGTAAAGAAGATATTTGATTTTAAGCTTCATTCAGGAACCCGGCAAAAATAATGAAAATAAGCTCAGCATTTCGGGTATTCATCCTTAGTTTAACGGATGAACAATCGATAAAGTATACATATCAGGTCCATGCGGGATCATAAAATCCTGTTCTGAGAATTATATCCATGCCGCTTATCCTTGAAATCCATCCGTTCAAACCTGTATAAGCATCATTAAAAATCCCTTTTTGTAAAAACAGGACTATTTATTAACTTTTCAACCAATACTAAAACCGGAAATCATGCGCAATCTCAGAATCCCAGTGCTTCTTTCAGTAATCCTTGTTGTATCTGTTAATATGTTCTCCCAGTTTAGCGGGGTAATGCCCTGGTTTAATGAAGGGAATAATTACGGAGAGGTCCAGGATTCGGTCTACCACCGTGATCCGATCTTCGCCTTTGAACTGGACCCGGAGAGCTCAATCACTATTGACGGGATCCAGGATGCTGCATGGGACCTGTACCCGGCACTTTCGATCGGAAGAGTTTTTTATGATGTCGGGCAGGGCTATGATCCGGCACCCGTAACAAAGGATTTTTCTGCAAAAACAAAGCTGACATGGGACGAGGACAACCTGTACCTCTGGATCGAGGTCATGGACGACACGATCGTGGAATCTGAGTTACCCACAAGGCAGGGTGAGGACAGAAGGGACCTGGTTGAGATATCCTGGGGGACGCACTTCCCATATAATCCCGATAGGATGGGGACGGATATCGGGGGACTCGGACACTGGGCATGGAATGCCGGCGACGGGGACCGTGCCTATACAATCAACTGCGGATCAGACAGCATCTATGACCTTCGGACCGGCTTTGTCCAGGTAGCCAACCAGACCGAAGGTGAATATGCATCCAATATTGATTTTGCATACCTGAACCATGACAGTATATACATCTATGAGATCAAATTGCCCTGGTCCGACGCACTCGGCCTTGAAGAACCGGTAGTCCCGGGTGATGCCTTTTCATTCGACATTGCCACGGAAGACCTTGATACAGAAGGCAATGAGCGCCAGCATAAAATGGCCCTTAACAGCCTCCGTAACAACCTCTATGCATGGCGCTTCTATTCCGGGAAACTGATACTTCTCTCGGTTGACAGCCAGCCGCAGAACAATGAAATTGTTACGATCGTGCCCCTGAATACTACCGGGCAGGAGGAAATCACCATTACCCTGGATCCATCCATTGCATGCTCCCCGGATTGGGACAGCGCCAACCTGGTCGGCGTGCCGCAAATCGGCATGCATTCCTCGGCCGTCCTTAGAGGCGAACCGGATGTGGCCTGGTATCATGCTGTATGGTGGGACGAGGCAG
>CBFDEE010000012.1:0-15552 GCA_965603745.1 uncultured Bacteroides sp.
GGCCGGCTGGTCCTCCGCGGAGGAAGCTGCATATACGCACCCGACGGTTCATGCATACTGGAACCGCAGTTCGACAGCAGGGAGACTATAATATTCGAAATAAAGGACATTGACATGACACTTCGGGAGCACATGAACCTCGATGTTGCCGGGCATTATAACCGCCCGGATGTCTTCAGCCTCAGGATAAACAGGGAAAGGAACTGATTCTTATACAAACAATAAGCTACCATGGGCTATATAGATGAAATATACAATCTTGAAGGCAGGACGGCCATTATCACGGGCGGAGGGGGTGTTATTGCGGGCGCCATCGGCCTGGGACTTGCAAAAGCCGGGGTGAATGTGGTACTGGCCGGAAGAAGGAAAGAGAACACAATGGCCAATGCTGAAAAAATAAAGGAAGCCGGCGGGGAGGCAAGGATTGCCGTGATGGATGCCCTGGACAGGGAAATGATCGCTGAGACCTGCCGCTTCGTGCTCAGCCATTACGACAGCATCGACATCCTGATCAACGCCGCCGGGGGTAACGTGCCAGGTGCGACCATTGCCCCCGGTGAGAGTGTCTTTAACATGAACATGGATGATTTTGAGAAGGTGTCGGACCTGAATTACAAAGCCGCCGTCCTGCCCACCCTCGAGGTCGGGAAGATCATGGCAAAGCAGCAGAAAGGCTGCATCATCAACATCTCCTCCATGGCTGCCATGAGGGCCATAACACGGGTTATCGGGTATTCGGCTGCGAAAGCTGCCGTAGCCAATTTCACCCAGTGGATGGCCATGGAAATGGCCATGAAATGCAGCGGACAGATCAGGGTCAATGCCATTGCCCCGGGATTTTTCATCGGGGACCAGAACCGGGCTTTGCTCACCAATCCCGACGGAACACCTACAGAAAGAGGAAGCAAGGTTATTGCCAACACTCCCATGGGCAGGTTTGGTGAGGCCGACGAACTGGTCGGGGCAGTAATGTTCCTGGCAAGCGATGCCGCATCGTTTGTAACAGGGATCATTCTGCCCGTTGACGGAGGATTCAGTTTTTACAGCGGAGTATAATTAAATATGCTGATTCATAGCTGGAGATGGTTTGGTCCGCTCGACCATATCTCCAGTCATGACTCCGCTCAGTGCAGAGTACGGAAGATTATTTGCGGAATAGATCATCATCAGAAAAATATAGGTGATATAGGCATAAACCAGTTTGCCGGAATCACCTAAATCCGGAGTGGAAAAAGTGAGGAAAGCCATGATGCCGAAAGTATCGGTATAAAAGTTAAAACTGGAAAATGATCATCGTCTGGAAGATGAAGTTCGCGGCACTGTCTCCCAGGCTGTAACCCAGTTTTTCTCTGACTGAAAGTTTCTGTATTGCAGATTTCATATGAAATTGTTGTGTTTTGGAAAGGAGGTAAATGTGAATTCGGCGTTCATCCTATTTCTTCGAAGAACTCCTCCAGATAAGTTCATGTTTTAATACAATTGTGTTAAGGTGGGTTGAATTCTGGTCGTTAAGTTTGTTGATCAGGGTGGAAGCAGCCACCTCTCCCATTTCCTGTCCCGGGTAGTTTATGGTGGTGAGATTGGGATCGATGACACGGGAAATCGGGTCATTATTGAAGCCTGCCACCGCTATTTCTTCCGGAACCCGTATGCCTTCCTGCTTTAACCTGCAAATGCAGGCAACGGCTGTAGTGTCATTAGATGCAAAAATGCCGTCAGCCTTGATCTCTCCCGATATTATTTTATCCACGACATCAAATCCTGCCTTTTCATTCATTTTACCAATAAAGACAAGCCGCTGATCAAAAGGTATATCATTCTCCTGAAGGGCCGTTTTGTACCCCCGGAAGCGCCCTTCGTAGACATTTCTTTTCAGGCTACCTCCTATATGCACAATATTTCTGCAACCTCTTCCGATCAGGTGTGAGGTAATATCATACCCTGCCCTGTAATTATCGATCAGGATGCTGATGCAGCCCGGGTGATCGAACACCCGGTCAAAAAATACCACTGGTATACTCTTGTTAAACAGGATATCCAGGTGGTCCAGGTTCTCCGTGTCATAAGCCAGGGATACCAGCAGTCCGTCCACCCTGCTGTTGAACATGGTAGCAATACAGGAAACCTCTTTCTCAAAATTTTCCTCTGATTGGCTGATGATCAGGTTATACCCGGTTTGCTTGGCGACTTTTTCCATACCTGCGATAACGGTTGACATAAAATAACTGTCAAGGCGGGGAAGCACCACGCCGATGGTATTTGTACGTCTTTTCCTGAGGCTGCTGGCAAAGGTGTTGTGCTGGTATCCCATCTCCCTGGCAGTCCTCACGATCTTCTTACGGGTATCCTTTTTAATGGAGGGGTGATCACGTAATCCACGGCTAACCGTTGACGCAGAGATGTCCAGTGCCCTGGCAATATCATAAATGGTTACGTCCTTCTTGGCAGTCATTTTAATGTATTGCCTGATAAAAGTAGTCATGAAAAATGAAAAAATACAAAAAATTACAGATTCTTTGCAATCGGTTGCAATGTATATTGTTTTTTTTATAATTACGTCAGACCCTCTCGGAAGGAACGGGATATGGTATGATCATGACCCCCCTACTACGGGGAAAAGGAATATTTCGACGGCCGGCTGATTGCCGAGCAGGACAACAGCTTTCAGGAAAGATTATCGATGGCTACTACTGATCTCAAAAGCGGGATCTACTGGATGCGGCTCCACGCCAAAGACGGTTCCTGCATCGTATACAAATTCATCAAGAAATGAGGACCCGGTCGCAGGTGCCCGGGCGAGTAAAGCGAATGTTCCCGGCAGTATGCCCCCGGAAAGAGGATGCGGGTAAATCCGGACATCCCTGCCTGCCTTTTCTATATCCTGCTGTATACCCGTCGGGAAACAGGGGATGTCAACTGCGCTCATCACATATGTCCTGAGCCATGTCAGGGCCGGTCGTTCCGAATCGTCCGACCGGATCAGGTATGCGCTCGCTTTCCATATCTGGCCCTGGATATATCCCCAGAGGGTCACACCGGCCACAGAGGGATGTTCCCAGAACAGGGGAAACTGTTCGTAGTATGTCAGGTACTGCTGCTGGTCATCCTCGATGTTCACATCGTATTCAGTTATGTAAACCGGGAGCCCCGTAGCAGCCAGCCTGTCCAGGTTGCCCTTCAGGGTAGAAAGGCCCGTGCTTTCGAGCCCGTGCCCCTGCACCCCAATTCCATCGATAAGGTTGCTGTCCATCAGTATCTCAATGATCTCCAGGTACCGGCCCGTATTGGAGTTGCTGTTGATGATCCCGTAATCGTTGATATGCAGTTTGGCGTTGGGACAGTATTGTCTGGCTTTTTTGAATGACCAGACCACCCAGTCCCATCCCGTACTTCCTGCACCACCCAGGGCCGCACTGTATACGGGTGGAGCATGCAGGGGCTCATTGACCACGTCGATGAAATCGGTGTTGGGATACCTTTCGCCATAGAGCTGGATCCATTCTTCGACCTCTTCCCTCTGCACCTCCTGGGATTTGGACCCGATCCAGTTTGGTTGCTGGCTTCCCCAGACAAATGTGTGCCACTTAAATGGTATCGAACTGTTTTTTGCATGGTTATATGCCCTGTCCAGGTTGTTCCACTGCATATTATCCTGCGAATCCTCAACACTGCCCCACTTACCGGCATTTTCAGGCGTGACTTTGTTCCAGTACTGGTTAAAATTACCCGGTACACTGTAAGAAATTATATTACCAAGATACTTGCATTTCCCTG
Source organism: uncultured Bacteroides sp. (assembly GCA_965603745.1). GTDB lineage: Bacteria > Bacteroidota > Bacteroidia > Bacteroidales > SM23-62 > SM23-62. The sequence continues at coordinate 3,775 of CBFDEE010000012.1, forward strand.
CCGCTATCTGGGCATCCGCGTACGGGACTATCAATAAACCCAGGGCAAATGCGGATAATATTCTGATTCTGGCATTCATGTCGATGAGCTTTGTAAAATTATGATGGGTAAAAATAATAAAACTTTGCAACCGATTGCATTTATTGTTGCTTCAAGGAAAGATTTGCCTGCATCCATCAGGCCTACTTGAATATCCTGTATGACCTGACAGCTTTCTGGAAAGCGGAAATATTTTCCGTCGAAACATCCGGCGGCATGCCGCCCCCGCATGAGACAATTATCCTGGATGGATCCTCGAGTTTCCCGATGAGAGAAGTTACGGCTTCTGAGACCTGACCGGGACTTCCATTGGCCAGCACATCTCTCGGGGGAATGTTGCCCAGCATGGTAATTTTGTTCCCGGTGCGGGATTTCAGTTCGTTCAGGTCATTTTCAAAGCCCATATTGAAAACATTCACGCCCATCTCGGGGTAATACTTCAGGGATGAGGCACAATCTGCATCATTATGAAGCAGCCTGATCTTATTATCCGTCTTAAAAAGCCTGGTAAAATAAGGAAGTCCGAACTGCCTGAATTCCTCCTCCCCCACAAAACCGATGATATCGTCAAGCACCATGATTCCCTCGATGGTGGGAATACTGTCCTTCTGCAGTTGATGCCAGTCCACAAGGTAATCCGTAATAATCTCGAGCAGGGCATGGCTTTCTTCCGGGTTCGTCATAAGGGCAAGCATGAATTCCGTCGTACCCATCAGATAGGAAGCAATATTCATTGGCCCCCTGGATACAGAGAACCTGATCTTATGCCCTGCATCCTCAATTTTCGGCCGGTTCAGGATCAGGCGGTTCAGGATCAGCGGGGCCAGGCCATCCGCCTCAACCCTTGGTCTGGATACTTTACCAAGCTCCTCCGTTGAGTGTATACATTTATGCGCATGCGGGAATTCGTTCCGGGGAAAAGACGTTACTGCTCCGAATGCCGATGGTTCGCTGCACATGCCAAATTCTGACCAGAAACCGGGGATGAACATAATGTCCGGGAATGTTTCCAAAGCCTTCAGGTTGGCTTTAAGCCACAGCTCATCGCTCGTAAAATAATCCACTATATCCATACCGTACCAGCCCGGCAGCCAGGGTGAGTCTATAATAAACCCTAATGGCATGGGATCCAGTACTTTACCGTTAACTATCTCCAGTAAATCATTCCACTGGTTATCTGTCATATCGCTAGCTTGCTTGTCCTATTAAGACTAACGGATTTTATCCATATACCCAAGTTTTCAGGCTCCGGAAATGTACTTCCTCGCCGGTGGTCAGAATTGGGATGCAAGTATGGTCAAATCCTTATCACTGAGCCGGTTGATGATCCATTCCTTCATCAGTCTGGCTCCGATGGATTCATAAAATTCAATGGATGGTTCATTCCAGTCCAGCACGGCCCATTCCATCCTTCCGCAGTTCCGTTCCACGGCCAGGCTTGCCAGGTACTGAAGCAGGACTTTTCCGAATCCCCTGCCACGCATTTCCGGGATCACAAAAAGGTCTTCCAGGTACAGGCCCGGCTTTCCCACGAATGTGGAGAAATTATGAAACCAGAGTGCAAATCCGACAGGTTCCGAGCGGTACTCCCCGATCACCACTTCGGCAGCGGGATGGTTCCCGAAAAGGTGTTCACGCAATCCTTCCTCCGTTGCCATAACCTCGTGTGAAAGTTTCTCATACTCTGCCAGTCCCCTGATAAACCAGAGAATCAGTGGAACATCGTTTTCTTCCGCATGCCGGATGGTAAAATCTTTAAGCTTCGTGGACAGGGCCATAATGATATTTTTTAGATCAGTAAAACCTTTTAATATAAGTTTTTTTCGTAAATTTTGAGGAAGGTTCGGATTGATTAATCTCAAACTAATATTCCCAAAACTATACCAATGGAAAGAAACCTTTTCCACCAGGACCAGCATAAAGAATACAGGAAAGCTATCATTGTCGGAGCTTCCTCCGGAATGGGCAGGGAGCTGTGCCGGATCCTCATCCGGCACAATTATTCGGTCGGTATTACAGGCCGCCGGGAGAACCTGCTGAAGGAAGTCCAGTCCGAATCGCCCGAAAGGATTTTCTACCGGGCATTCGATGTGCGCGATATGTCCAAAACCGCCAGGGGACTGCGGGAGCTGATCAGGGAGCTCGGGGGACTCGAACTGCTGGTGCTCAGTTCCGGGACCGGGTTCATTAACGAAGAACTGGAATCCGAACCGGAATTCCGGACCATTGATACCAATGTCACAGCCTTCACAGATATCATGACTTTTACCTACAGGTATTTCCAGAAACACCAGCCGGGACACCTCGTGGGGATCACATCCATTGCAGCTATAAGAGGCAATCCTTCGGCACCAGCCTATAATGCTTCCAAAGCATATCAGTCCAATTACCTGGAAGGACTCCGGCTGAAAACCCGGAAATCGGGTGAGAATATTACCATTACAGACATCCGGCCCGGGTTCGTCGCAACCGATATGGCCAGAGGCGACCGCCAGTTCTGGGTGGCCAGTCCCGCAAAAGCAGCCACGCTGATCTACCGGGCAATCCGGAAACGAAAGCGGGTAGCCTATATTTCGCGCCGGTGGAGGTTTTTTGCCTTCCTCCTGAAGCTGGCTCCTAGGTGGGTATACGAGAAGCTCTGAAACGCAATTTCATATCTGCCCATTAATCCGTATAATTGCAAATCCGGAATAAATAATGCATTATGAAAAAGTATTTATTATCCCTGGTATTATTTTCTTCGCTAACCATCGCGTCCCATTCACAGGCATTGTATCCCTATACCCTCGGTGCCGTTTCCAGGACCGGACTTGAAGAGACCGCCGGACTGGTCAGGGCAAACCTTGAAGCGAACGGATTCAGTATCGCGGGGGAATACCAGCCGGCCGGGGATGCGGACCGGTGGCTCATCGTCATTACATCCGATGAATTGCTCGAAGCTGCCGCCGGCCTGGGCGAACTGGCCGGATTCGGTGCAGCACTGAGGATCGGCCTGACGGCAGAAGGAGGAACGGTCGAGATCACTTACACAAATCCCGAATACTGGCTGAACGCCTACTACCGTGAGGATTATGAAAAAGTAAAATCCATTCTTGCCCCGGTTTCAGCGAGGCTGATTAAGGTAATGAAGGAATCAGGTAACTACAGGGGGAGCGGGTTCGGATCTGAAGAGGGACTCGAGGCCGCTAAACTCAGGTCATACCGTTACATGGTCGGGATGCAGCGTTTTCATAACACCGTTAAACTTGGTGATTTCTCAAGCCATGCAGAAGCAATCGACAAGATCGAATCCAGCCTTATCAGGGGGATTCCGGATGTAACAAAGGTTTACTCGCTGGATATTCCGGGAGAAGATCTCAGGCTGTACGGATTTGCCCTTGAGGGGGAAAAAGGCGAAGCCCGCTTCCTGCCCATCATTGATATCTCAGAACCCAGGCACACGGCTTTTCTGCCATATGAGTTCCTTGTTACGGGGAACGAAGTGCATATGCTGCACGGCCGCTACAGGATAGCCCTCTCCTTCCCTGACCTGACCATGGGTACTTTTACCAAGATCATGTCGGCGCCCGGGGATATAAAAGACCTTCTAAAAAGCATTGTAGAATGATAAACAGGATGTGGGCACGGAACCCGGACCCTGGCATGGACCGGCACTGCAGCCAACCTGACAGCTTAAACCAATCAAAATGAAATCATTAAGAACAGCCTGTGTCCACGCAGGAACCATCAGCGACCAGAAAACGAAGGGTATCAACTCGCCCATTTACACCTCCACCTCTTTTGCATACCTCGATTTTGACGAGGCTGTTTATCCCCGCTACTACAACATACCCAACTCAGAAGCCCTGGGGGAAAAAATCGCCGCCCTTGAACAGGCTGAGAAGGGAATGGTTTTCAGTTCCGGGATGGCAGCCATTACTTCTGTCCTATTTGCATTCCTTGAAAAAGGGGATCATGCCGTTTTCCAGACCGGTTTGTACGGCGGGACTTTCCATTTAGTAACGGCAGAGCTCGAGCGGTTCGTGATTGAATTCGACATTGCCGAAAACAATGACATCAGGAGCTTTGAAGGCCTGATAAAGGAGAACACAAAGCTGGTCTACATTGAAACCCCGTCCAATCCCCTGCTTAAGATAACGGATATCAGGGCTACTGCAGAGCTTGCAAAAAAACGGGGACTGGTAAGCATAATTGACAATACCTTTGCCAGTCCAATAAACCAGACACCCCATGCCCTCGGCATTGATGTGGTCATTCACAGTGCCACCAAGTATCTCGGGGGACACAGCGACATCTGCGCCGGAGCCCTCGCCTGCAGCGGGGATCATTTCCTGAGGATACGGTCCATGGCCAGAAGCCTGGGGGGAAGCCTGAATGCACAGGATGTATACCTGCTCGAAAGAAGCATTAAAACACTGGCACTGAGGATAGAACAAGAGACTGTCGATGGCGGTAGACTGGCTGAAAGGCTTTCCGCACATCCCGGGATCAGCCGGGTCCATTACCCCGGACTACCCGGGCATCCGGGTCACGAAACCGCAAAATCGCAGATGAACGGATTCGGTGGGATGCTTTCGTTTGAACTGAAAAACACCGACCCGGTGAAATACCAGAGGTCCCTCGGACTGATCCGGCCTTCGGTCAGTCTTGGGGGACTTGACACCATCATCTGTTCTCCTGAACTCACCTCTCACCGGCACCTGAATGTTGAACAGCTGGAACGTGAAGGCATCCGCCCCGGCCTGCTCAGGTTGTCGGTGGGGATCGAGGATGCCGATGATATCTGGGCGGACCTGGAACAGGCCATCGGCTAACAGAAAATCCCTTGATAGTAACCGTTTTAATACCTCTGGTAAAACCTCTAAAACCTGAACCCACACCATGAGTGATAAAAAGATCTGGCAGCATTTCTTCGACAGCCATGCCCCTGATTACATGGATAATGTATTCACGAAAAACACGGAGTATGAGGTGGAATTCATTGTCCGTGAAATGGGACTCCGCAAGGGTGACAGGGTGCTTGATGTGGGATGCGGGACGGGAAGGCACAGCATCCCCCTTGCCCTGCAGGGTATGCATATGACCGGCATGGACCTTTCCGAAGGTATGCTCGGGCAGGCAAGTGCACTGGCGGAAAGGGAAAATGCAAGCCTGGAGCTGGTTCAGGCCGATGCCGCACGGTTCAGCTTCCGGGAATAATTTGATCATGCCATCTGACTCTGTGAAGGGGCTATGGGTTTGCTGGGACCTGAGGATGATGCAGTGGAACGTGACCTTCAGATCCTGAATAATATCAGCAGTAGCATTAAGCCCGGGGGGAAACTCCTGATGACCGTCCTGAACGGGCTGAAAAAAATACGGGAACACAGCCCGGAGGATGTCAGGGACGGAACCTTCGACCCGGTCCACCTTGTAACGCGTGAGAGAATGGAAATCAGCAATGATGGCAAATCAAGAAAATTTGAGGTCCGCGAAAAAGGTTTCACCGCGGGAGAACTATACTATCTGCTGAGGCAGGCGGACATGGAGATCCTTCATCTATGGGGCGGTACCGCAGGGAACTGGTATAAACAGCGCCTGGATATGGATGAGTACGAGATTATGGTTCTTGCCCGAAAGAGAGTACCGTAATTCTTTCGTATCTTGCAATAAAATCATTCCCATGCCCCTGGTTATAGAAGAATCAGATATTGAAAAGTTCATCGTTGTCGGAGACAGGGTGCTGATCAAACCAAAATCCCCGCAGGAAAAAACAAAAACCGGACTCTTCCTTCCGCCTGGAGTACAGGAAAAGGAAAAGATCCACCAGGGCTATGTGCTGAAGGTCGGACCGGGCTATCCCATTCCTGCGATCAATGAAGCGGACGAGCCATGGAAAGACCGCAGCGAAGAGGTAAAATACGTTCCCCTGCAGCCTAAATCAGGTGATCTTGCAATATACCTGCAGAACAGCGCCTTTGAAATAGAATTCAGGGATGAACGCTATGTTATTGTCCCACATTCCGCCATCCTGATGCTGATCAGGGATGAAAAACTTTTTGATTAGGGGTAACTTACTCCGGAAGGTTTTCCACCAGTGACTTCAGGTTCTCTTCTGCATCCGGTTTTCCGCCGAGGATGCCTGCCATATACGAATCCTTGAGTATAACTGTGATATCTCCGTTATACCTGTCCTTAATTACGAAGGACCCCTCCTTTTCCGGATCAATATCCTGCCCGGTGAATTTCAGGTAGGCACGGACCATGTCAAGTATCTCATCCCGGCTTCCGGCACGTATCACGAAGAGCTTATACCCTTCCTCGTATTCTGCGGTAAAGGCTGTATGCAGAAAGTCCAGGCCGATGAAATTTTCCCGGACAAAATGCTCCCGGTTTTCCATCTTGCCCTTCGCGGGAAAGGATTCCAGCATCCCTGGCCAGTCATTGTCCTGTCCCAGGTGATCCGAAACTGCCAGGCCAATCTTCCTGAGAGATTCCTGCACTTCCTCACCGGATCCCGTTGAGTATAATTTCACATAAAACTGTCCCGTGAAAAAATTCAGCACCCCCTCCTCCAGGTAGCCCTGGACTCCGACCTGAACAAAATCGTATTCCGGGCTTCTCTCGGAGGAATAGATACCGAATGCATCATCCGGACTGCTGTGCCGGTAGATCTCAGCATGGACGACGGTTCCGCCGCTGTTCTCATAATCCGCCAGGTGCAGATCCACAAAATCATAACTGAGGTAAGATTCGGCAGCGCCGTTGATAAGGTCCCACAGGTTTTCCGGCAGGTATACATCGGGTGATACCACAAGGTCCCATCCCTTTAGTCCGGGAAAATCCGGTTCATCCGTCCCGGATGCATTCAGGAAAGGCATGCCGATGCTGGTCATGGGCATTCCGAGGCTGATCAGGACCAGCAGGCTGAGGATTCTATTTTTCATATTTATCTTCGGTTTAGTGTGCTGTTTACAATTTTGCTATGTGAGAAAATCACCCGGAACCTGCTTTAACCTGCTTATATCGGTAATCCGGTCCCTCACCGGGAATCCTTTGGTACAGTTCACCGTGCATCCTGAGCATCCTTCGCATGGATCTGCCCGGACCAGGTATTCATCAAGGTTCTCCCTGGCCTTCTGCATTTCGCCGTACCCGTATGCATACATATAGGATCGCATGATCTCCGGAACAGGCAGTCCCTTTTTACACTGGGCCCTGCATACCGAACACCCCTGGCAGAAAAGTCCCATTTCCTCTCCAGCGATTTCCAGGTCTTTCAGTTCTTCAGGGGTAAGCTCAAGATCCGTCAGTATCCCTGCATCAGCCTCCAGCTGGTCAAAGGATGTGAATCCCGGAACGCAGGTGGTCAGGTGGGGGTCCTGAAGTGCCCATTTCAGGGCGGCCCTGCCGTTTACAGGTTTTGTCTTATCCTTGTCCATGAATCCCCCGGCCATGTTCTTCATACCGATAAACCCGATGCCCATTGAGGCAGCATCCGCCATGGCCGAACTGATCTCCGCCCTGTGATCCTGCTTGAAATTATAGGCAACCAGTACAACATCAAGGATCCCGCTTTCCATTACGGCCCTGATCACCTCCGGTTCGTTCGAGTGGGTTGATACCCCGATGAACCTGGCTTTGCCCTCTTTCTTAGCCGTTTGCAGGGCATCCAGGATGGGTTCGTACAGGACAGCCTGGCGGCTCGCTGCACTGTGGTGCAGCAGGATATCCACATAATCCGTCTGGAGGCGGCCCAGGCTGATCTCGAATCTTTCCAGGAAGGATTCCTTGGTTGCACCAGGACCCTGTTCACCGGTTTCCCGGTTCTTGTCCCCGGGCGGCACTTTGGTCTGTATCATATACTTATCCCTGGGATATTCCTTTAAAGCATTCCCGAGCATTTCTTCGTTCCTGCCCCTCTGATAGCCGTGAGCCGTATCGAAAAATGTGATACCTGTTTCGATGGCTGCTTTGACCAGGTTTGAGGAATCTGCCCGCATAACTCCCATGCTCAGTACCGGGATCTCAAGCCCGGTCTTCCCAAGCACACGTGTGATTACTTCACCGCCGTATCCGGCTTTTTTCATGTGCCCGGCAGGTATTGAGCCGGCAATAACCGGCCTTGCCAGCACTGCCCCCCCTGTTCCAATGATTGTTGACCTGAGGAAATTCCGCCTGTTCAGATTTTTCATGGTATGGCCTTTTTTGGTGAACAATAAAAATACTCAAGCCTGGCAGCATGCCATGTTAATAAACTGCAAAAAATCATAGCATCATTCAATATTTATTGAATCTAAATAAATACTGCTTCTCCCGGACATATTAACAAGATTCCCAGTCAGGTTTTATTGCTTTGTATTATTTTTATCAGGAAAGTCTCTTACACAATCGTGAATTTTCGGTAAAGCAGATGGTCAGACTACGCACGAAAAGGAAAAGACTCCCTGCCAGAAGAATGGTCATATACATTCTGATCGTTCTTTTCCTGCTGGCATGCATGCTGCTATGGGACCGCCTGGCTGACATGCTGTAATCCTTCAATTACCAGAACAATTTGTTTTTTCTTATCAACCGGGAATGATATTTCAGGCAAGCCTGCATAAAGGGACAATGGATCCTGTTATATTTTTTTATTAAACCATGGGCACGGGCCCTGCCCCGGGAATTATGAATCTTAAAACCAAATCATCATGAATGAAACATTAAAATTATCCGAACACTTCCTTCCGATGGACAGGAAGGAGATGCATGAAACACATGGGGGGATATGGCTGGCTATCCTTGCTGGACTGATCATAGCCGGCGGTGTGCAGATCCTGGGGGACTGGGACAATTTCAAAGCCGGCCTGATGGGCCGTGCGGAAATCAAATAAAAATCTCCTGAATTTCATAAACTTAAATCCACAATTATGAAAAATTTTGATTTACAGACAGATAATTTCCGGGAACTGACAAGCCGGGAAAAACACAATTGCAGCGGAGGGGGATTTGCCTATGATATTGGCCGCCTCATACGTTTTATAATTATTTCGGGACCGAGCGGGCAGTTTACACCCATGGCTGTTGTTGATGCAGCAGCTGCCGCTCACATCAAGTGATCTCTGAATGCCTTGAAGGAGGGGGGTACGCCTCCCTCCTTTAATACTCGTGAAAATGAGAAAAAAGTATTCCCTTATGAAACTGATCGTTATCCTGTCCTCGTTCATAATATTCAGTCTCATTTTCAGGTACTGGGACCTGATCAAGGACTGGCTTTTCTGAATGCCCGGCCATGGAAACTCCAGACGTCGCCAGGAAAAAATTCGACGATTATCTTCCGGCTTACCTTGTGTCCATCCACCCTGGGGGCCGGGCCGTCTATCTTACTCTCATATTCCTGGTCATTACTATGCTGGCGAGCCTTCCGTTGGTTTCCGTACAGGTATCCGTATCGGGCCGTGGAATCATACGTCCCCTCCAGGAAAAGACCAGGATAATAGCTACGACAACAGGCATTGTAGCCGGGGTTTTTATCAATGAGGGTGACAGGATACTGAAATCTGAACCCCTGATCCAGATCAGGTCGGCAGAACCACAAAAAAACCTGGAGGCCCTTCTCTCGGAATTACAGGAAGCCGAATCCCACAAGGAGGATCTCGGTGGAATGGCATCCAGGCCGCTGGTCATGCCCGGATCTCAGAAATACATCAGGGAGTATGAAGAATACCATCAGCAGATCGATTACCTGGAATTGCTTCATGCAAAAGCAAGCAGGGAACTGGACAGGCATGAGGGATTATTTAAAGCGGGACTCATCAGCGGGAAAGAGTACGATGACCTTAAGTTCTCTGCTGACAAATCCGCAAAAGAGCTGGACAACTTCAGGGCAAGCTCACTTAACAGATGGCAGGACGAATATTACCGGCAGATCAACCGCGTAAGGGATCTCCAGGCCCGGGTGCGGAGTATGGAAGAGAAGGTCCGCCTGACAACGGTCTGCGCTCCTGCAACCGGGAGCATGGTGGAATTCAAGGGAATATTTGAAGGATCGGCCGTACAGGCAGGCTCTGTCATCGGTGTTCTCAGTCCCGAATCAGACCTCATCGGGGAGTTCTATATTTCATCCAGGAACATTGCCTTTCTGAGGAAGGGACAGACCGTGCATCTGCAGATGGATGCATTCTCTGCAAGGGAATGGGGTGTTATCGAGGGACATATATATGATATCTCGGGCGATTATCTTCTGCTTGAGAACCAGCCGGTATACAGGGTTAAATGCCGGTTCGACCGTACGGAGCTTGTATTGCGGAACGGGTATTCTGCAAAGATCAGGAAGGGAATGACCTTCCAGGCCATCTGCCTTGTGACACGACGTACAATGTTTCAACTGCTGGCCGATAAGGCAGAGAACTGGCTGAATCCGGCGATGCATAAACAGGAATCCACCCTGCAACCCTGACTAAAAAGGCATGAAAAGAATCAGGGCTATCCGGCAACATGACCAGTCCGACTGTGGTGCAGCCTGTCTCTGCAGTATTGCCAGGGCCTTCGGATACGATATTCCCCTTTCAAGGATCAGGGAACTGGCATCCACGGACCGTCAGGGCACAAGCGTTGCGGGAATGGTGGAGGCTGCGGAAAAAATGGGATTTCTTGCCAGGGGAGTCAAGGGTCCCCCGCAAGCCCTGAAATCAGCCCCCATCCCATCCATCGCCCACCTCAAGGTTAAAAAGAACTTCTATCATTTTGTGGTTCTGACCCGGATCGGGAACAGGCATGTAAGGTTTATGGATCCCGAAGGCGGGACCATAAAAAAGATAAGCCACCGGGCCATGGAAAAAATGTGGACCGGCGTCCTGGTTATTATGGCACCTTCCGCCGGTTTTACCGAAAAAAAAGAAAGCACATCACTTGCGGCACGTTTCCTGAACCTGGCCATGCCATTCCGCGCCACACTCCTCCAAGCTCTGTGCGGTGCAATTCTTTTCAGCCTTCTGGGCCTCTCAACATCATTATTCGTACAGAAGATCATGGATTTTGTCCTGGTAAACAGGAATATCAACCTGCTGAATCTTATGGGAGTGGCTATGATACTCTTTCTGCTGGTCAGGGTAATGGTCTCCTGGTTTAAAAGCATCTTTCTCCTGAAGGCCGGGCATCAGGTTGACGCGGGACTGCTGCTCGGATATTACAGGCATCTGCTGTCCCTACCCCAACAGTTTTTCGATACAATGCGAACGGGAGAGATACTTTCCAGGATGAGCGATGCGATCAAGATACGGGTCTTCATCAATCACAGCCTCATCGAACTGGTCGTTGCCGTGCTGACCATTCTGCTGACATTGCTCGCCATGGCCTGCCTTTCCTGGCAGCTCTGCCTCCTGGTCTGTTCTGCCCTGCCGGCATACACCATCCTGTATATTGCATTCGACAGGGTAAACAAAAAGGTCCTTCGCAAACTGCAGGAGGAAACGGCTGAACTGGAATCACAACTGGTGGAATCCGTGCAGGCACAGAGAACTATAAGGGCCTTCGGTTGGCAGTCCTGGTCAGTCAGCAGGGTATCCGGGAAATTTACGGCTGTCCTGAAAGAGAATTACAAAGCCGGGCTGGCATCCCTCTTATCCGGGCACGGGAGCGAGTTCCTGTCCGGACTGCTGACCATTCTGCTCTTATGGACCGGCGCCGTAAAAGTAATCGATGGTTTTCTGAGCCCGGGAGAACTCATGTCGTTTTATGCCATGCTGGGCTATCTTATGGGTCCCCTGAAAAACCTGG
>CBFDEE010000013.1:0-15353 GCA_965603745.1 uncultured Bacteroides sp.
CGGGCAGTCAACAATGTAAATAACAAACAGGAGAGAATCCGGTGGACATACATCCTGGCACAGCTGCACCAGGAAGCAGGAGATCCACAGGAAGCATCGGATTATTACAGGCAGGTCATTAATATGAATCCTCCTTATGAAATGAGCTTCAATGCACGGATCAACAGGGCCGGGGTATTCATTTCGGGTTCAGACAATGCAAAAGAAATTAAGGATGAACTCCGGAAAATGCTGAAGGATCAGAAGAATTCGGAATTCCGGGACCAGATCTACTATGCTCTGGGGAATGTGTACTTTCAGGAAGGGAACGTTGAAGAATCGCTGAACCAGTATAAATTATCCTCTGCACACAGCATCAGCAATACACAGCAGAAAACAACCTCCTGCCTTACCATAGCAAATATCTATTATGAGAGGCAGGACTATACGCAGGCTGACCTTTATTATGATTCTGCGATGGTTTACCTGACACAGGAATACCCGGGGTACGAGGAAATACTGGCTAAAACAGGCAGCCTTTCGGTCCTGGTTGAAAACCTGCAGGTAGTACAGCTGGAAGACAGCCTTCAAATGCTTGCCCGTATGCCGGAAGCCGATAGAATTGCCGTAATTGACAGTATCATTGCACGTATTGAGAAGGAGGAGGCCCTTGCCAGGGAACAGGAGGTGCTGGCCATGAGAGATGAGCAATTCAACCGGATGGCACTGAACGAGAGCCAGAGGACCGGCTTTACCAACGACCAGGGAGGTGAATGGTATTTCTACAACCAGGCTGCCAAGGGATTCGGGCAGCCAGAATTCCGAATGAAGTGGGGAAACAGGAAACTGGAGGACAATTGGAGAAGATCCAATAAAAGCGAAATAAGATTCGAAACCGGAGAAGAGGCCGAAGCCAGTGACACAAGTACGGCCATTGAGGAAAAGACAAAAATACTGAGCAACAAAACACGTGAGTTCTACCTGAGAGATATTCCATTGACCGATTCGATGATAGAGATTTCGAATGACAGGATCATCGAGGGACTTTACAACGCAGGGACCATTTACAAGAATGAGCTGCACGATAATCCCAGGGCGGTGGAGACCTACCAGGAACTGATTGACCGTTTCCCGGGGACCGAATATACCCTGAGCACCTATTATAATCTGTACAGGCTTTTTGAGGAGGATAATGATTTTCCCGGTGCCAGTATTTATAAAGAATCCATCATAAGGGAATTCCCGGAAAGCCAGCCGGCCCAGATCCTGACCAATCCGAATTATATATCCGAGTTACAGGCCAGGGAAAATGAAGTGAATGATTTTTACCAACTGACTTATGATATGTATCAGCAGGGCGATTACTACGGTGTAATCCGGAATTCTGATACGGCCATGTCACGTTATTCCGGCGAACCGGTTATTCCAAAATTCCAGTTTCTGAAAGTCCTGGCCATCGGGAAAACCGAGGATATCCTGATATTCACACAGGCACTCGACAGCCTGGCAAACAGTTCTCCGGATCCTGAAATTGCTGAAAGATCCGCTGAAATCCTGGCTTATATCCTGGATACGGACAGGGAAACCAGAACAGAAACCGAGAAAATCCAAGCGGAAGAGATTTACCTGGCCGATTCGACAGGCAGCTTTTCCTTCGGCCTGTTCTTTACCGGAGCCGCTGATATCAACCAGCTTAAGTTTGAATTTATTAACTTGAACCTGGATATTTATCCGAACAGGACCTTTAATGTTGTACATGAGGACCTGGAGGAAGAAGTAACCGCCGTACTGGTAAGCCGGTTCCGGGACATAGATCAGGCCTGGGAGTATTATGAGCATGCTATCAGAACGGAAAAGATATTTGAAGTCCTCGAAGGCTCGGATTACCGCCTGTTCATTATATCAGAGGGCAATGTAGCTATCCTCCTGGAAAACCGGAGGGCCAATATTTACTGGCTGTTCTTCCAGAAACATTACGTCAGGAATGAAGGAGATTAAAATACTGTGGACGGACGACGAGATTGATCTCTTGCGGCCCCATATACTATTCCTTGAAGAAAAGGGTTATCAGGTTTTAACGGCCCAGAACGGCGATGAAGCTATCAGGCTGGTAGGTGAAGAAAGTTTTGATCTGATATTCCTGGATGAAAATATGCCGGGAATGAGCGGACTTGAAACCCTGAATGTCATCAAAACAATGAATCCTGGTATCCCGGTCGTAATGATAACCAAAAGCGAAGAAGAGGATATCATGGACCAGGCCATTGGTTCCAAAATCAGTGATTATCTTATCAAACCCGTCAAGCCTAACCAGATCCTTCTTTCGATCAAAAAGAACATCGACACCAAGAGGCTTGTAACCCGGCGTACAACATCGGTTTATCAATCCGAATTTGCCCAGATCCAGATGCTGATCAACACGGCTTACCATTTCGATGACTGGGTTGAGATTTACCGGAAACTCATTTACTGGGATCTGGAAATGGAATCGAGTTCTGACGATGGCCTTGAAGAAATTCTTAACATGCAGAGAACAGAGGCAAATTCGGGCTTTACCAGGTTTATCAAAACGCATTATCATTCCTGGTTCTCGGGAAAGAATGCGTATGCCCCACTGCTCTCACAGAACGTGATGGGACGACAGGTGCTTCCCTTCCTGAAAGATGGGGAAAAAGTATGCCTGGTTGTAATAGACAACCTTCGCCTGGACCAGTGGAAAACCATACAGCCGCTTGTGGAAGAATACTATTCAGTGGAAAAGGATGAGGTTTATTGCAGCATTTTGCCAACGGCAACGCAATATTCAAGAAATGCACTTTTTTCCGGTCTGATGCCTCTGGAGATCGAAAAGATGCATCCCTCCCTCTGGGTTGATGAGGAGGAGGAAACAGGCAAGAACCTGAAGGAAAAGGAATTGCTGGAGAAACAGCTTCAGCGGGCAGGACTTCAGCTGAAAGTTCATTATGACAAGGTGAACAACTCACGTGGAGGTAAAAGGCTGGTCGAAAATACCGCCAATCTCATGAATTATGACCTGAGTGCAATCATATTCAATTTCGTGGATATTCTTTCACACGCCCGTACAGAGATGGATATGATACGGGAACTTGCTTATGATGAACCTGCATACAGGTCCCTCACACGCTCATGGTTTGAACACTCGCATCTGTTTGATTTTCTGAAGGAACTGTCCGGAATGAATCTGAAAGTGATCCTGACAACGGATCATGGTACCATACGTGTACAGAATCCCGTACGGGTGATCGGTGACCGCAAAACATCCGCCAACCTGCGGTACAAGCAGGGCAGGAATCTCAATTATAATCCTGAAGAGGTGTTTGAGATCAAGCATCCTGAAATGATCCACCTGCCGAAATCACATATCAGTTCAGGCTATATATTTGCTACCAACGACGATTTCCTGGTTTATCCCAATAACTATAACCAGATGGTAAGCTATTACAGGAATACATTCCAGCACGGGGGCATTTCCCTGGAAGAAATGATTATCCCGCTTGTCACCATGTTCCCCCAATTATAAGAGACAGATGTTCCGGCTTAAAATCCCTTCTGAAAATGTTCTTGAGGATGCTGCCCGCAAACTCCTGGATGAATTTCCCGGTAAGCGGATATTTGCTTTCTACGGAGAAATGGGAGCGGGAAAAACTACTTTTATTAAGGCCATGTGCAGGATACTGCAGGTTTCCGATCTTGCAAGTTCCCCATCGTTCGGGCTGATCCACGAATACCGGTCTGATGACGGGGATTCTGTTTATCATTTTGATTTCTACCGGATTGAGACTATTGAGGAGGTGTATGACATCGGATACGAAGAATACATGTACAGCGGTGATTATTGCTTTCTGGAATGGCCCGAAATAATTGAATCCATACTGCCGGAAGATACTGTCAGGATATCCCTGAGTACCGGCATTGAAGGGGAGAGGGAGCTTCGAGAACTTCGCTGATACCTCCGGTCTGCCAACAAGCTTTCTTGACAATAAGTGCGAATTATGTTATTTTAGACGACCCTAATTAAAGAAAGGAACGGAAAATGAGTCCCCAGGATGCATCTGATTCAAGATTTACGTTCGGCAAGGCAAGTCTGATGCCCCAGGAGGAGATGCTGGAGGTCAGTAAAAGCAAGAAACAACTCAGGATAGGGATTCCCAGGGAATCCCAGAAAAATGAGAGTCGCGTCGCCCTGACACCGGAGGCAGTTGACCAACTGGTGAATGCGGGGCACGAAGTTATAATCGAAACCGGAGCCGGGACCCCGGCTAATTACTCCGATACGGATTACAGTGAACTGGGTGGATTTATCGCAGACAACAGGGAGGAAGTCTACAAATCGGATATCATTCTGAAGATCGCCCCGATGCTGATGGAAGAAATTGACCTTCTCAGCGAACGCCAGGTAGTGATTTCTTCCCTGCATTTAAATAACCAGACAAAGGGATTCGTACAGACCCTGATACAGAAAAAAACCACAGCCATTGCTTTCGAGAACATCAAGGATGAGCATAATTGCTACCCGGTCGTGCGCTCGATGAGTACCATTGCCGGGAATACTTCCATACTTATTGCTGCAGAATACCTGAGCAATTTCAGGGGAGGGAAAGGTGTGATGCTGGGAGGGATCCCCGGAATTACCCCGGCAGAGGTGATCATTCTCGGGGCCGGTACGGCAGCCGAATCGGCCGTCCGGGCTGCGCTGGGGCTTGGTGCCCAGGTTAAGGTATTTGATAATTCTGTCCACCGCCTTCGCAGACTCCAGAACAATATAGGGCAGCGAATTTACACTTCCGTATTTCACCGGCAGGTAATGGAACGCACCCTGCGCTCGGCCGACGTTCTGATCGGGGCCATGTATCTTATAGAGCAGGCTCCCAGGTACATCGTTACCGAAGATATGGTGAAGGAGATGAAGAAGGGAGCAGTCATTGTTGATATCAGCATCGATCAGGGAGGATGTATTGAAACATCCGAATGCAGGAACCAGGTTGATCCCGTTTTTACTAAACACGGAGTGATCCATTACTGTGTACCAAATCTTCCTTCCAGGGTGGCAAGAACAGCGTCCATTGCTATCAGCAATGTCTTTGCCCCGTTACTACTGCGCATGGGAGAGGCAGGGGGGATTAAACAGTTCCTGAGAGACGATGCCGGGGTGAGAAACGGGGTTTACATCTACAATGGTATCCTGACGAATAATTACATTGGCAAGCACTTCGATATTCCCTCCAAGGACATTGACCTGCTGATGGCTGCATTTTAAGAAGATGATAATGAAGAAGTCCGCGTTTTTGCTTGCCGCAATTTTATTGCTCGGCGAATCCTGCGAGAAAAAGGATGAAAATCCAAGGTACAGCGGGGAGATCATCCTCAGTTCTGAGATCCTGGTATCCGGACAGGATTATGTCTTTTACGGATTTTCATTTGAGACAGGGAAGATTTCAACCTATTCTCTGACCAGCAGCACGATGCCTGACCTGGCTGCTATTCATGTTGAACTCGAGGATTCAGTGAATGTTGATCTGATTGGTTCGGAAGACCTGGAAGCATTTTACAAGAACGGGATCTTTACCGGCGCAGCCGAGGCTGAAATGTACTTTAACGGTTACAACGAGGTCATCGCAACGGATTTTCAGCCGATTGCTTATTACATCAAGGAAAACCAGGTGTGGACGGTCCAGACAGCCGCAAATTGTTTTGCCAAGATCTGGATCAGGGAGATAAGTGTTAAGCAGGGCGGCCAGTCGATGTATGCAGATATAAGGATGCAGTACCAGTACCAGCCTGACGGGAGCAGGGTATTCGACTGCAATTGTAACTGAGTCCGCTGGCCTGGAAAATCGCCCTGGTCTGCGATCCTGCGTAACGGATCAAATCTCTAGAAATTCGCCCTGACCTGCAAGCCCCCTGAATGGATCACTGCCTGATTTTCTGATACCCTTCCCGAGTATTCAAGGTTGAGTTCTATTCCCCCGGTTATACTTCTGCGGAACAGGACCGTCCATGTTCCGTTATGCCCGGGAAGCAAGCCCTGCAGCATTTCAAACCCAACCGGTGAGTCAGGATCGTCGTTGTAATCAAGGTGCACGTAATTCATCCTGCATGTAATGATCCCTTTGTTGAGAATACTATAGTGGAGTTCCGTTCCCAGCCTGTGTTCTTCGGATTGCTGGGTATCCAGGCTGTTTTTCTGGGTCTTGAAGCCGTAGTCGGCTATCAGCCGGAAGGCCATACTCAATTGTGCCTGTACACTAAAGTTGTTGAAGATATAGTCGATATCGTAATCCCGGCTTGTAAAAAACTGGGATGTAAAGGTCTTAACACCCATATCATACTGGTTAATGAGGCTGACGTAATCACTCAGGCTAAGCCTGCCACGAATGCCATGACCGGTCATGGTCCGTGTATCGGATCCGTTCGAAAGGAGGCTGCGGATAAGGTTACGCTGATAGATATAATCTGCTCCGAACACCTGGCCGCTTTTATTAAATGAAAGATTATTCCGGATGGAAGTTGAGAGGGTCATCAGGTCCGGATCAAGAAGATCGAACTGAAAGGGATTCAGGTTTTTCAGGATATCCCGGGAGGTGGTTTTTCGGTGGATACGGTAGGCGAACTGGTTCGAGAACAGGGATATTCCCTTGTAAAGTCCATCACGGGTCTTCCATATCCTTGCCGGGTTGAGGTTAATAGCCTGGTTGAACTGGTTGGAATAAACCGTCATGTAATCACTTGAGGGGAAGAAAATGCGGATATACCTGGCCTCGTCCCTGAATTGTGCTATTTCAAATTCATCCAGTTCTTTAAGTCCGTTCTGGTTATAATCGATCCATTGGTAAACTCCCTGTCCCGGGGCCACTTCCAGGTAGGAATATTCCCGGCTGGTTTCAAGTCCCGAGCCGACCTCGAAAAAAGTACTGCTGGTCAGGGCCCCCTTAGCAAGCTGCATGCCATGTTCAATCCTTCCCGTCATGTTTCTTTCGGGTTGGTGACTGCTCAGGGAAGTATCGGCAACGGAAAGTTCACGGAAGGTCAGGGTGGACTGCAGCCGGTTGTTCGGGTTTTTCAGGAAGGACGCCCCGAGGCTCAGGTCCTGTCCCATGTTGGAGTAGACCAGGCGATTATCTTCAGGCAGGAAATCTTTCCTGTGACGGTATGAGATAAATCCCCTGTTCATTATACTGTCCGGCTGGGTCAGGAAAATTTCCCATTCCTGGAAAGCAAAACTGTTTTGCATCAGGCTGTCGGTGGATTTATCCTTCCACCAATTATTTTCAGCCTCCTCCCGGATGCCCAGGATGGCTTTGCGGAAATTCCTGGACAGAGTGACACGATGCCTCAGGAAGCGGCTGTCAGAAAAAGAATCATCTGAATTCAGATGGCTCCCGTCAATTTCCAGAAAGAATCCACCGAATCCCAGTCTGCCGGCCAGTGAATTCCGGAAACCTTCGAATTGGTCCCCCCGGTTCAGGAATTCGGAAGCAAGGTTCAGGAAACCTGCATTCTGCTCGAAAAAATGCAATCCAAGTCCCGCGATATTCTCCTGGTTTCCCGGCCTATCACCGACCAGGTTCCAGTCCCGCTCAAACTCCACGCTCCGAAACCGTTCCACGGGATCGAAGTTCCGGCTGATGTGCCGGAATCCGGCCGTTCCGCTAAGGCGGATACGGGATGTGTCCCGCTGCAGAAAATCCTGTTCAATACCTATATTCATGGCATACCCGAGATTTTCATCCGCATCAAGCGATGAAAATGTGTTCAGGTCATTATTGCTCATGGCCAGTTCAAATGACAGGCCTGTCATGCTTGGTAAGGATTGCTTCCCGCCGAAGCTGACAACCTGTTTCCTCTTAGGGGTCACAAGCAATACAACAGGTTCGAAGCTGCCCTGTTTGACGTCATTCAGCGGGGGCACCCAGCCGTACACTTTACCATTCACCGCAGATTTCAGGGATTCGTAATTACCCCTGCCTTCTCCAACGTAACTGAAACGGAGCCGGTAAACGGCCTGCATGGGATCGTTTGAATACACGTATACCCCCGGGTATGCCGTGCCGTTTACAAGACTGTCGGTTTTCCGGTATAACACTTCGTCGGGATTATACCCGACACTGTCGATGCGGGGTGCAAGCGCCTGGTCAATGTTATTACCGATCCCGGAAAGGAATTCTTTTTCCTCATCTGAAAGGTCCTGCCTGAGGCTCTGGTTTTTATCGTCCTGTTCAGAAAAGATGTTTACATAGAGCGATCCACGCTCTGTACGGAAAACGTTGCTGGTATAAACAAGGAACCTCGCATAACTTTGTTCAGAGTACTCAAATTCTACGATTATCCGTTTGTCTTTTGTAATGGGTTGCCGCGGAGTAAAAGTCAGCTCGGCATTATTGTAGTCAATAACATAATCGCGATCCAGTCCCCTGCTTAGCAGACGACCGTCAATATAAACACGCTCAGAGCCTGCCAGAACCACGATATACTGTTCTGAATTAGCTCCCTGTAGCTTATAGGGCCCCTGGTTCCCCTCAATTCCCATCAAGGAATTCCGGGTGAACTTTCCTTTTGATACGGCACCGCTTATGGTGGTGCTGAAATTGTATTCTTCCGACCCGCCAAGCCTGAAATTTCCCCTGAAACGGGCGCCTTTCGCCCGCTTGTAGAAGTCCATAAAGATCCCGGGTGATCCCTTGAGTTCGAAATCTCCGCCGGTCAGTGAAAGCCGGTCATTAAACACCTCGATATATACCTTGTCAAATTCGGATATCTGCTGGGAATATCCTTCCGGCTGTATGGGTATGTTATTGTCCGAAAGGGTGGCAATGATGTTGAGGTTCTCGCTCAGCTTACCTGTCAGCTGCAGGTTGAGGTTTGAATTAACCACCACATCCTGGCTGTTCCCGAAGGTAATTCCGCGTGATAGGCTGCCCCGCTTGTTAAGCTCAGAATAGGAGTAATAACTTCCAACAGGGAGGTCTTCAGAGCTGATACGGAAAGGGTCTGCAGCCTGACCGTCCGGCTTCTGCCTGAGTCCTGAAGGATCCTTATGATAGTAAGGGAGAAATACATCTGGGGCAAGCACCCTGAATTTGACAGTGATCTCTACGTCCCACAGAGACGGGTCCAGAACCAGTTTCCCTTCTGAAGGAATGATACGGTAGAGGCTGTCCGGGATAATGTTCTGCTCCGTATCGAACAAAAAAACCGAACCGGGCATGAGTGCCGAGGTATCCAGCAAAACGGTATCGCTGTCTGTGCGTAGTGACCTGGACCGCAGACTGCTCAGATCCTGGGCATATACGGCAATATTGATCAGCAGGAAAATGGCTATTAGGATCCTTCTCTCCAAAAGGCGTTGTTTTTGCGGCCCCTAAAAATAGGCAATGCATTAATAATGAACTGAGAAACACCCTAAAAATTGCCTGGAAGGAGGAAAACCACAGGCCTTTAGAAATCCCGCCGTACCATTCATTGACTCCGGCATGTTTTTTATCATAGTAACTGTTTTAGGAAACCCCTATTTTCGTCTGGATACGAAAAACCAAAACACATGGAAAGAATTCTCATTATCGGGGCAGCGGGACAGATAGGTTCGGAACTGACCCTGGAGCTGCGCAGGATCTACGGGAGTGATCATGTGTTTGCTACGGATATCAAGGAGGCCGGTCCGGAAATCATGGCGGGCGGGCCCTTTCAGCTGCTGGATGTGATGGATGACAAACGGCTGATCCATTTTGTGATCAGGCACAAGATCACCCAGATCTATCACCTGGCGGCGGTACTTTCCGGAAATGCTGAGAAACTGCCAATTCAGGCCTGGCATATCAATATGAACAGCCTGATGAACATCCTGGAAGTGGCTAAGATGGTGGATGAAGTAAAAAAGGTATTCTGGCCCAGTTCCATTGCCGTTTTCGGTCCCACTACCCCCCGGATCAATACTCCCCAGCTGACAATAATGGAACCGACAACTGTTTACGGGGTCAGCAAACTGGCTGGCGAACGCTGGTGCGAATATTATCACGACAAGGTTGGCATTGATGTGCGGAGTATTCGTTACCCGGGACTGATAAGCTACGAGACCGAAGCAGGGGGAGGAACTACCGATTATGCAGTGGAAATCTATTATTCAGCTGTAAGGAACGGATCCTACGACTGTTTTCTTGCTGAAGATACTGCCCTGCCATTGCTGTTTATGCCAGATGCCATAAAAGCCACCATAGACCTGATGGAAGCTGATCACGACAAACTGAGCGTACACAGTGCATATAACCTGGGGGGCATGAGTATCACCCCTTCACAGATCCATTCCGAAATCGTAAAACATATCCCTGAATTCAAGATAAGCTATTCACCGGATTTCAGGCAGACCATCGCGGAAACCTGGCCCCAGAGTATCGATGACAGCATTTCTGCAAGGGACTGGGGATGCGCATACCGGTACGATCTGGAAAGGATGACAGAAATTATGCTTGAAGAGATCGGTAAAAAGATGAATCTGGGTATTATAAAATAATTCATATACCATGTATGGAAAAATAAAAGAATATCTGCAACAGGAACTTGAATCCATTAAGGAAGCGGGCCTGTATAAAAACGAGCGGATCATCACATCGGCCCAGGATGCAGAAATAGCCGTTTCAACCGGGGAGAGAGTACTTAATTTCTGTGCCAATAATTATCTTGGACTTTCCAATCATCCCACTCTTGTAGAGGCAGCAAAAGATGCGATGGACAGCCATGGTTACGGTATGTCATCCGTGCGTTTCATCTGCGGCACACAGGATCTTCACAAGGAGCTTGAACAACAGATCGCGGATTTCTTTGGTACCGAGGATACCATCCTTTATGCTGCCTGCTTCGATGCCAACGGCGGCGTATTTGAGCCCCTGCTAACGGCTGAAGATGCGATTGTATCGGATTCCCTGAACCATGCCTCGATCATCGACGGGGTGCGTTTGTGCAAAGCCCAGAGGTACAGGTACAAAAATGCAGATATGGAAGACCTTGAGAAACAGTTGCAGGAAGCCCGTGCCCAGAGATTCAGGATCGTTGTGACCGACGGTGTGTTTTCAATGGATGGTAATGTGGCTCCTTTGGACAAAATCGTTGCCCTGGCAGAAAAATACGATGCCCTGGTGATGGTTGATGAATGCCATTCTGCGGGCGTTGTCGGGGAAACCGGCCGGGGTGTATCAGAGTTGTTTGACATACGGGGAAAGATTGATATCATCACGGGCACGCTAGGCAAGGCTTTTGGCGGGGCTATAGGAGGCTTTACGACCGGGAGGTCGGAGATTATTGACATGCTCCGGCAGCGTTCACGCCCCTACCTGTTTTCCAATTCCCTTCCCCCATCCATTGTGAATGCTGGCATTGCCATGTTCAGGATGATGGGAGAAACCAATGAACTCCAGGATAAGCTGCATCACAATACGGAATATTTCTATAAGAAGATGAGTGCTGCAGGCTTTGACCTGAAACCCACAAAATCTGCCATCGTACCGATTATGCTTTATGACGCAAAGCTATCACAGGATTTCGCCTCCAGGCTGCTGGATGAGGGTATATATGTGATCGGGTTCTACTACCCGGTCGTTCCAAAGGGCGAGGCCCGTATCCGTGTTCAGCTATCCGCCGCACATGATGATGAACATCTTGACCAGGCAGTTAAAGCCTTCGTTAAAGTAGGAAAAGAATTAGGGGTTCTCAAATAGGAAAAGATTAATATACTTCTTTTCGTTGCGTGTTACAACTCGCCCTTTCAGGGCACAGACAGTAACACTTGCTCAAAGAACATATTAATCTTTTCCGTATTGTATCATAATAAGCAAGTGTCACAATCAGTATGGTCTTCGAGTAAGCATTACTGTTTGAGCCACCGGTAATCCGGTGGCGAGTTTTAATGCGTATCGAGAAGAGATTTACTGATTGTGACCTTACCGCCCTACCCACATTTTGAGGAACCGCAGTCGGTACAGATCAGGCATCCTTCCTGGTAGACCAGGCTGGCGGAACCGCATTCCTGGCATTTTTGTTTTGTCTTTGCCTTTGTACCGTCCGGGATATACTTTTTAAGGGTTCGCTCTACCCCTGCCTTCCAGGTATTGATGGATTCGCTGTCAAGGCGGAGTGAAGAGACAAGGTTAACAACATCAGGAATAGGCATGCCGTGTCTCAGCACGCTTGATATGAGTTTTGCATAATTCCAGAACTCGGGATTGAAAATATGTGAAAGTCCCCCGAGCGTATTCTTATACCCGTATTTATCGATATACTGGAAATCATAGCGGCTGATACCATCCTCGCCCTTGTTCTTGACAATGACTCCCTTGGTGATGCTTTTAGGCAGGGGGAACATCTCTTCGTCCTCTATACCCGTAAAGATCTCGTAGGGAGCACCATCTTTCAGGCCCACGAAGGCAATCCATTTATCAGCATTATAATTGAAGCGAAGTATTTCTGCGTTGAGTTCTTTGGGGCGTTTGAATTTGTGAACACCATCCTTTTTATCATCCTTTACCAGGACGCCGGACCTGGAACCGTCCCGGTAAACGGTGCAACCCTTGCAACCGCTGTTCCACGCGGTTATATACAGTTCGCTTACAAGCTCTTCAGACGCATCTTTCGGAAGGTTGATGGTCACCGAGATTGAATGATCGACCCATTTTTGAATCTCTCCCTGCATCTTAACCTTGCTTACCCAGTCCACATCATTCGAGGTCGCCTTGTAATAAGGGGATTTTTTAACGATCTCATCTACTTCCTTATCCGTCATCTGCTGTACCTTATCTGTATCGTATCCGTTCATCTCCAGCCAGATCTTGAACTTATGATGAAAGACATTGAATTCTTCCCAGCTGTCCCCCACTTCATCCACGAAAGAAACCATGGACCCTGTATCATTCGGGTTTACCTTTCTACGCCTCTTGTAGACCGGCAGGAAAACCGGTTCAATCCCGGAGGTCGTCTGGGTCATAAGGCTGGTAGTACCTGTCGGGGCAATTGTCAGGAGGGATATGTTCCTTCTGCCGTATTTCCCCATATCCTCGTATAATCCGGGATCTTCGTCTTTAAGGCGGTTAATCAGGGGATTGTTCATTTCCCGTTCCATGCTGAATATTGGGAAGGATCCTCTTTCCCTGGCCATATGGACTGAAGAACGATATGCCTCGAGCGCCACGGTCTTATGCACCTCACTCGAAAAGTCAATGGCATTCTCCGATCCGTACTGCAGGCCCAGCGATGCCAGCATATCGCCTTCCCCTGTGATGCCTACACCGGTCCGGCGCCCTTCCAATGATTTCTGCCGGATCTTTTCCCAGAGCCTTCTCTCCACCCATTTCAACTCGGGGTCCTCCGGATCCCCTTTGATCTTGTCCAGGATGGCATCGATCTTTTCCAGCTCGAGATCGATTATATCGTCCATGATCCGCTGTGCAAGTCCAACATGCTCCCGGAACAACTTAAAATTGAATTTAGCCTTGGTACTGAAGGGATTCTCCACATAACTGTAAAGGTTAATGGCCAGCAGCCGGCAGCTGTCGTAAGGACAGAGCGGGATCTCACCGCAGGGATTGGTTGAGACTGTCCTGAAGCCCAGGTCCGCATAACAATCTGCTACCGATTCCCTTTCGATGGTATCCCAGAAAAGTACTCCCGGTTCCGCAGATTTCCAGGCATTATGGATGATATTCTTCCAGAGTTTCGAAGCATCGATTTCCTTGGAGTATATGGGATTGTCAGAATCAATCGGGTATTGCTGAACGAAGGATTTCTTTTTCACGACCGCATCCATGAATTCATCAGTCATTCTCACTGAAACATTGGCCCCGGTAACCTTTCCCTTTGACATCTTTGCATCGATGAATCCTTCTGCATCCGGGTGTTTAACGGAAATGCTCAGCATTAGTGCTCCGCGGCGGCCATCCTGTGCTACCTCCCGGGTAGAATTGGAGTACCTTTCCATAAATGGCACAATGCCCGTTGATGTCAGGGCCGAGTTG
Organism: uncultured Bacteroides sp.; assembly: GCA_965603745.1. Classification (GTDB taxonomy): domain Bacteria; phylum Bacteroidota; class Bacteroidia; order Bacteroidales; family SM23-62; genus SM23-62. Next base: position 13,995 of record CBFDEE010000013.1, read on the forward strand.
AGAACCGGGCTGCCTTTCGGACGGATATGGCTGAGGTCATGGCCGACCCCTCCGCGGCGCTTCATAAGTTGAACCTGCTCCTGGTCGATTTTCATGATGCCACCATAGGAATCGGCATTGCTGTCATTGCCTATGACAAAACAGTTTGATAGTGAGGCGATCTGGTAGTTGTTCCCGATCCCGGTCATGGGTGATCCCTGTGGTACGATATAGCGGAAATCCCTTATCAATTCAAATACCTGGTCTTCGGACAGGGGATTCGGGTATCTTTTTTCGATGCGGGCAATCTCCCTGGCGATTCTTTGATGCATATCGTCGGGAGTTTTTTCATAGATGATCCCACCGGAATCTTTCAGGGCATATTTATTTGCCCATACGGTAGCTGCAAGTTCATCCCCCTTAAAATACTTTTTAGATGCTTCTACGGCTTCTTCAAATGAGTAAGTTCGAGACCCTTTTCCTTTATCTTTTTTCTGCTCTACTTCCGCTTCCTTTTTGACAACAGTATCTGTCTTCTTGTTTGAGGTCAACTCTTCCATAGAAGTTCTGAGATTATAAGCGATTAGTAATTAAAAAATTAGCCGAGGACTATAATCAGAAAGTTGAATTTGCAATTTAAATATTGAATGCTCCCTGAACAAGTTGAGTTCGTTCGTATTTTTCAACAAATGAAGATAGTTATTAACTGGGACTTATAATGAGCTTATAATCAGGCAAATACATAATCGGCGTAAATAAAGGAGATTAAGATCTAATAATGATTTAATATTAACTTTACTTACGAACCGGGCATAACAGGGCCTTGCATGCGAACTGTTAATAGTTTAGAATTTTGTTAAAAAAAAAAAGGACCAGGACCATTTTCAGCAAAGATTCTTTTGTAAATTCTCGACCGAAACCAGGGTGAAATCACTGGGAAAAAGTTTTTCAAAAAAAGGGTTAGAGATAGGCCGTCTTTGAACAGGATTCAAGGACGGCCTATTCATCTTCAGGGTAGTGTTTTACATAAAAAAAGCCGTCCCGGTTTTTATCCCGGAACGGCCTTCCGTTTGCTCTTTATTCAGAATGTATCAAAAGATATAACGAATCCCGAACTGGGCCTGCCACCTGGAGCTGTTCAGCCCGCTATCATCGATATCAAATATTTCTCCACCCGGTGCCTCAAAAGTGTACTGGGCGGTGGTTCCGTCAGTTTCAAATGCTCCATCCTCCCAGTCAATCAGAGCGAACTGGTTGTTTGATGTAAAATACCTGCGTCCCCAGTTCTTGTTAATCATATTTGTAAAGTTGAAGACATCAAAGGTTATTTGCAGGGTATGATTTCTTCCTCCGGCTTCAATGAAGAAATCCTGGGCAATT
>CBFDEE010000014.1:0-15003 GCA_965603745.1 uncultured Bacteroides sp.
TATTACCCGGAGACCGGGCGTGCCGGAAGGGATGGAGGAGAGGGTAAGTGCATCGCTTTTTACAGCTATAACGATATCCAGAAGCTTGAGAAATTCATGCAGGGCAAGCCCGTGGCCGAGCAGGAGATCGGCAAACAGCTGCTGCTGGAAACCGTTGCATACGCTGAATCCTCTGTATGCAGGCCGAAATTGCTCCTGAATTACTTCGGGGAAATCATGGAGGGAAAATGCGAGCATTGCGATAACTGCCTGCACCCGAAAGAGGAGATCGAAGGGAAAGACAATGTTGTCAAAGCGCTCAGCCTGATCCTCGCCGTTAAGGAAAAGTTCAAAGCCGGGCATATCGCAAACATCCTGGCAGGAAATGCGACATCCTCTGTCAAGTCATACAGGCATCATCATATCCCTGAATTCGGATCTGGTAGCGACCGTGATGTTAAGTTCTGGAATGCCGTCCTGAGACAATCCCTTGTGGCGCAATTCATTACCAAGGATATTGAGAATTACGGACTGCTTAAGCTCACCGAAAAAGGGAAACAGTATCTTGATAAACCGGCCAGCTTCATGGTCACCCTTGATCATGATTATGAAGCTGCATCAGAAGATGCCGCAATGATGAAGGGTGGACAAACGGCAACCGTTGATGAAGAGTTGTTCCGGATCCTCAAGGACATGCGGAGAAAGATGTCACGCGAACTGAACCTGCCTCCATTCGTGATCTTCCAGGATCCCTCGCTGGAAGATATGGCCATCCAGTATCCCATTAACATGGAAGAGCTCCAGAATATCCAGGGAGTGGGATCGGGAAAGGCACATCGCTACGGTAAACAGTTCATGGAGCTGATCAAGACCTATGTGGAGGAAAAAGAGATCATCAGGGCACAGGATATGGTCGTCAAGTCAGTCGTGAACAAATCCGGGCTTAAAGTCTACATCATCCAGAACATAGACCGGAAGGTTTCGCTGGAAGATATCGCCTCCGCAAAGAACCTGCAGATGCCATTCCTGCTAGACGAGGTTGAGGCCATTGTCAACAGCGGCACAAAGCTGAACCTCGATTATTACATCAACCAGATTATGGATCAGGATCACCAGGATGAAGTTTTTGAATATTTCCGGGAAGCAGAGACCGAATCCGTTTCCGATGCCCTGGACGAACTGGGGGAAGATGAATATACCGAAGAAGATATTCGCCTGATGCGGATAAAATTCCTTGCTGAACTGGGACATTGATCATACCTTTGTTCACTTTGAACCATACCTAAAATATCAGCCTGTCATATGTAATATTTCAGCCTGCCCGATCGTCACAATATAAATCCTCACATTGGAAAAAGTACTCGAAACCGTTAACCTTTCTAAAAATTACGGCCGTATCCGGGCCGTAAAGGAGCTTTCTCTTGAAGTCGGACCCGGGCATGTCTTCGGGATACTGGGACCCAACGGAAGCGGCAAGACCACCACCCTGTCAATCATTACAGGGATCATTGCATCCGATACGGGCTACTACCGCTGGTTCGGGAGGGAACCTGCAGCCAGGTTACGCAAAAACATCGGATCCCTGATTGAGGTCCCCAATTTCTATCCCTATCTCAATCTTGCCAGGAACCTGAGCATCATTGCCAGGATCAAGGATAAACCGCTGAATGATATTGAACGGGTACTGAAGCTGGTGAATTTGTGGGACCGAAGGAAATCCAGGTTTGACACGCTCTCCCTGGGGATGAAACAGAGGCTTGCCCTGGCCGCAGTCCTCCTGGGCGATCCCTCCGTACTGGTTCTGGACGAACCTGCCAACGGACTCGATCCCGAGGGAATAGCCGAGGTAAGGGACATTATACTCCGGGAAAGGGAAAAACAAAAAACCATAATCCTGGCAAGCCATATACTGGATGAGGTTGAAAAGGTCTGCACCCATGTGGCTGTGCTAAAGAACGGGGAATCCATTGCCTCCGGGCGCGTGCATGAACTGCTGGCTGTCGATGACCCCGTGATCGTTTCCTGCCCCGAAGCCGAAAAGCTGAAGGAAGAGATCGTTCGCGCGGGACTCAGCGAAAGCGTTGACAGGAACGGTACGGAGCTGGTCATAGTCCTGAAAAAAGGTAAAACGGCGAGGGACATCAATGAATTTGCCTTCTCAAAGGGCATTACGCTCGAGCATCTTGAAACACGCAAGAAAAGCCTTGAAGCACAATTCCTCGAACTGGTAAAATAAAGAACTGGTATAATACTGCAGATATGCGTTCCATTTTCCTCAACGAAATCACAAAAACCTGGTCATACAAGGCATTCCGGGTTATTATCATCCTTCATTTCATCCTGTTCTTCCTGGTCGTGCTGGTTACGTCGCGGATGAACATTACTATCCCAGGGTTCAGCACGGATTACCTGTACCAGTTCCCGAATATCTGGGAGTTCTTCCCCTGGGTTGCCAGCTGGTTCAACCTCCTGCTGGCCATCCTTATCGTTGTAATGACGGGAAATGAATATGCCTTCAGGACTTTCCGGCAGCACGTTGTGGACGGAGTCAGCCGCAGCCAGCTCTTATCGGGAAAGGCATTCCTTATACTGATGATAGCGGTTTACAGCCTGCTGATGGTACTGATTTTCTCCCTTATCTTCGGGTTTATTTTCAGCAATGATTATTCCGACGGGGCATTTCTCGGCAAGACCTATATCCTGCTTGTCTACTTCGTGCAGGCCATCGCCTATATGTCCGCCGGGTTCCTGCTTGCGGTCCTGTTCAGGAATACGGCCCTGGCCATTGTTCTGTTCATCCTGTACCGCCTGGTCATCGAACCTGTCTTCAGGTTGTTTTTTCCCCCGGAGGCAAGGCTGTATTTCCCGATGAAGGTGATCTCAAACCTTACCCCCATGCCTGAGTTCCTTTCCATTTCCTCAGGAAACCAAACCGGTGCCGAGGAAGTTGATACGCTGAGTTTCAGGGAAATGGGACTAATGGCGGAAGACCTTCCCGTTTACGCCAACCTGCTTCTTGCGCTGGGCTATACCTCCATATTCATCGGCCTGGCCTGGCTGCTGCTAAGGAAAAGAAACCTGTAATACCTGGAATCTATTGGTTTTCAGCCCTCCCTGCGCCTCACATCGAATGCATCCCGGAGTCCGTTCCCGACCAGGGTGAAGGAAAGCACCATGATCATGATGGCCAGCCCGGGAAGGAAAGCCAGGTAGGCCTTATCCACAATGACAAAGCCATAATGGTCCTTTATCATGGTTCCCCAGGATGGGACGGGCGGTTGTACGCCGATGCCCAGGAAACTGAGTCCCGCTTCAATCAGAATTGCGGATGCGAAATTGGCTGCTGAGATAATGATCACCGGTGCGATCACATTTGGCAGGATATGCCTGTAAAGGATCCTCAGCTGTGAAAAGCCAAGGGCCCTGGCCGCCTGTACATATTCCTTTTCGCGAACACCAAGGACCAGTCCCCTCACCACGCGGGCAACTTCCACCCACATGGTCAGCCCAACCGCCACGAATACCTGCCAGAATCCCTTTCCCAGCACCAGGGTAATGGCAATCACCATCAGGAGGGTGGGAATGGACCAGACCACGTTGATGAACCACATGATTATATCGTCCGTACGACCCCTGAAATAACCGGCCACTGCTCCCAGGATCAGACCGATTAGCAGTGATATGGCAACGGAGATAAATCCGACCGAAAGTGATACCCTGGTTCCCAGGACCAGGCGGCTGAAAAAATCCCTTCCGAAGCGGTCCGTACCCAGCATGAACCTTCTCTCCTGAATATGATCCGCCTCTACCATCTGCCTCAGCGTTTCCGCCTCTACCCGGTGCACGGTCCCCTCAATATCCCGGAACACAAGCTCATTTCCTTCACGGGAGATGGTTTTTTTCCCGGGATCCAGCGGGTATACCACGTCCACCATGTGAAATTGCCGGAGTACCCCGTAATCCAGTCCGCCTTCACCGGATTCTCCGAGTACGATGGAATCTCCCATGAATGTATACTCATCGAATGGTATACATCGATATGCCGATCTCTGTCCAGCCAGCATCCTGCCTGCAATTCCCCTTGACGGAACCCGCTCGTTCTTCCGGAGTTTCAGCATGGATGTACGGAATCCGGGCTTCCGTGCGGCGATCTCGATATGCTGCTGGTTTGCATGGGGACTTTTATCCGGTACAATAAGATAGCCCGCAAGGCCCGTGAAAAATGCTATGAGTATGATAAGCATGCCGGTTACCGACAGTGGGTTACGCAGGAACTGCCTGCCGGGCCCCGCCCGGGGTATATATTCCTTATCCTTTTCCAAGGGATGCTTTTTTCTGCCTTGCAGGGATATTCCTTCCTTTCCACAGAAGGGGAAGGAAGGGCCCGGCTATTCCTGTCAGGCTAACATACATAAAATATACGATTTCCAGAGGCAGGAAGAACCACAACAGGCGGATTTTTCCGTAATGTTTCAGTACGGGGAGCAACAGGAGTATGTCCGCCGCTGCTTTTCCCGCCAGCAGGATCCCGAATAGCAGAAGCAGGCCGTTGTTCCATGATCCGGCGCCTGGGTTCCTCCGCAGGAAAGCCAGCAGAAGTGTCAGCAGAAGTACCAGCAGAACAGCGTTCATGCCGAACACCACCAGGGCAGTACCGATTATTCCCGGATCCCTGTAGTGCGGGCTCTTTGATGTCCATCTCAACCTCTGCCTGGTGAAGGAACTGAGGTTCCCGGACGGCCGGGTACGGATTGCCGAATGGGGGGAGGCTGAGAAGACGGCCGATCCGGGGTATTTCTTCTTCAGCCAGAGCATCAGGAAGATGTCGTCCCCGCTTACCGATGCTTTCACCACCTCTTCCGAGAATTCCAGGTAGTCTTCCCGGTAAAAAGCAAGGTTTGCGCCGCTGCAGAGAATGGGATTGTCCAGACCGGCTGCCCCGGCGCTTACCGCGGTGAGGCTGAAGTGTTCGAGGGACTGCATCGCCGGGAAGGTCCGCCTGTCAGGTTCGAATATTACCCCGCCGATAACCAGCTTTGTTTTCGGGTCCGAAAAACCTGCAATCATCTCCGCCACCCAGCGGGAATCGGCCCTGCAGTCCCCGTCAACACTAAGAATCAGCTGATGCGAAGCGGCCTGTATTCCTTTATGCAATGCCGCTTTTTTGCCCGTTTCATTCTCATCAAGGGACATGGTCCTGATGCCGGAATGTTTATCCCGGTAATTGCCGGCAAGCTCCGGGGTACTGTCATCTGAATGATCATCGACAACAATGATCTCAACTGCATCACGGGGGTAATCCTGGCGGACAAGGTCTTCCATCAGCAGTCCCAGGTTTTCTTCCTCATTCCGTACGGCTATAACGACGGAGACAGCGGGGTGTCCCTGCCGGACATGTTTTTTCCGGGCAGTACGGTGCCATCCCGCGAGGAAGGTCAGGATCCTCAGCATATATACCGCAAGCAGGCTAAAGGAAAATATCCACAGGATTTGCATTGCAGGTCTTGATTTATTAAGAGTATCATATGCTGGATTTTCGTACTGAAAATGGCTATCCCAGCAGGATTCCGATCACCGTTGCGGACATGAGGGATGCCAGGGTCCCGGCAAGAAGAGCCCTCATACCATACCTTGAGAGCAGCACTCTCTGCCCCGGGGCCAGGGAGCCTATTCCCCCGATCTGAATTCCTATTGAAGCAAAATTCGCGAATCCGCAGAGGATGTAAGTCGCCATAATGATGGATTTGGTTTCGGCGAAGGCCCCGGCGGACTTCAGGTCAGCCAGGCTGAGATAGCCGACGAATTCCGTCAGTATGATTTTTTCCCCGAGGAGCCTTCCCACAAGGGTAATATCTTCCCTGGCCACTCCCACCAGCCACATCAGGGGTGCGAATGTATATCCGAGAATAAATTCCAGCGAGAGAGATTCATATTGCCCGTTACTCATCTTTTCGATCCAGTTGTTCAGGCTTGTCCAGTCCCCTATCTTCAGAAAGATAAAATTCGCCATCTCGATAAATGCCAGGAAGACCAGCAGCATTGCGGCTACATTCACCGCCAGACGCAGTCCCTCTCCGGTCCCTTTTGAAATGGCATCCAGCACATTGCTTCCTATGTTTTCCTTTGGTATTTTCATCACCTTGCTGACATCTTTGGTCTGGGGGACCAGTATCTTGGAGATCACCACCACCCCGGGGGCCGCCATGACGGAAGCCGCCAGCAGGTGTTTGGCAAAGATCAGCCGCTGCACCGGGTCCGTTCCTCCAAGTACGCTTATATAGACCGCAAGGACCCCTCCTGCGAGCGTGGCCATCCCGCCGGACATGACCAGCATCATTTCCGATTTATTCATTTTTTCAAGGTAGCCCTTGATCATGAAGGGAGATTCTGTCTGTCCCAGGAAAATATTCCCGGCAACCGAGAGGCTTTCCGCACCCGACAGCCTGAGAGCCTTGCTCAGGGCCCATGCAAGGCCATAGACAATTGTCTGGATGATGCCGAAATAATAAAGTACGCTGGTGAGGGCAGAAAAGAATATGATGGTCGGCAGGATCGTGATGGCGAAATTCAGCAGCGGGGGCTCAATCACCTGGGCCCGGTTGGAGCGGAACAGGAAATCGGTCCCAGCATAGGTAAAGTCTAGTACTTTCACGAACAGTTTCCCGACAATTTCAAAGAAAACCTGTACGGCCGGCACCCAGAGTATCCCAACGGCCAGAACCAGCTGGATCCCGATGCCCACAAGCACAACCTGCCAGTCTATGGCCTTCCGGTCTGCACTGAAGATCCATGCCAGGAAGATCAGGACAATCATTCCCAGCAGTCCCCTGAGAATCTTGACCAGGCTGAAATTGAATTTTTCCTGCCTCGGCACGACCCTGTTGGATCCATCCAGGAGATCAGGGGAGCCGTTGTATTCAGCATCTGTCTGCAGGACTGGAAGGCTGTCCGCCGTCCCTTCTGCGGACCGGTCTGAGCTGTCTGTGCTCCCATCCACGGATCCGTTCAGTTCCTGGCTGCCCGCTGTAATCCCGCCGGATGCCAGGCTATCCTGCATTGAAGATGCTGTAATGTCTGAGGAATATAGGGCAAGGCTTATGAAGAAGGAAAAGCTCAGCAAACGTATCATAAACCCGGATTATTAGCTTTCAGTTCTTTTATTCAGTTCGTCCTGTATCATGGAAGCTTTTTCATAATCTTCTTTTCCGACCGCTTCCCTCAGCATATCGTTCAGTTCCTGAGTGGTAAATTCCTTGTATTCTTCGGAGGTATCGGTGCCGGTTCCCGGGCTTGTATCCGTAAGTGTTTCCTCCCGGGCAATGTCGGATGATTTTTCCTCACTACCGAATTCGAGGACAATCCCGGCCCGTTCCATGATTTCTTCCGTTGTATAGATGGGACATTTGAAGCGGAGTGCAAGCGCAATGGCATCGGAGGTCCTGGTATCGATGGAAATCTGCTGGTCACCGTTATCGCAGAATAGCTTTGAGTAAAAAACGCCTTCTTCCAGCTTATAGATATTGACCTCCAGAAGGTCAATATGAAAGGATTTTGCGAAATTCATGAACAGGTCGTGAGTGAGGGGCCTGGGAGGTTTTAATCCTTCCAGCTGAATAGCAATGGATTGTGCCTCAAAACCACCGACTATGATCGGTATTCTGCGTTCTCCATCTTCTTCGGTGAGAACCAGTGCATAGGCACCGGATTGAGTCTGGCTGTAGGAAATCCCCAGTACGTTCAGTTTGATCTTGCTCATAACTCAGTACTCTCCTCACAAATATAATGAAATCCTTCATTCTCACAGGAAAATTGTGGGACCGGCAGGTTTTTGTTAAAGTAGCCGTTAAAATCTTTGCAGTTCTATCAAACTTTTATATTTTTGCACTCCCAAGTTTTGGCGTTTGAAATAGAATAAAATTGACAGAATGTACGCGATAGTAAATATTGCCGGCCAGCAATTTAAGGTGGAAAAAGAACAGAAACTGTTTGTGCACCGGCTGGCAGACAAGGAAGGAGATACGGTTCGTTTTGATGAAGTACTCCTGATCGACAATGACAAGAGTGTTGTGGTTGGCGAGCCGACGATCAAGGGAGCCATGATTACAGGTAAGGTTATTTCCCATCCCAAGGCAGACAAGGTACAGGTATTCAAGAAGAAAAGGCGCAAAGGTTACAAGGTCCTCCGTGGACACCGCCAGCAGCTGACCGAGATCCAGATCGAGGACATCATAGAAAAGGGAGCAGTAAAGGAGGCCAAACCAAAGGCCGCCAGCAAGCCTGCACCGAAGGCCGCAGCCAAGGCAGAACCAAAAGCTGAAGGCAAGGCCAAAGCTGCCGCTTCTGAGAAGAAGGCTGCTGAGAAAGCACCTGCAAAGAAAGCCGCTCCTGCAGCTAAAGCCAAAACAAAACCGGCTGCTGAGAAGAAAACGGCAGCAAAACCAGCCGCAAAGAAAAGCAGCGGTACTGCCAAAGCGGCCCCGAAGAAGCCGGCCGCCGGTGATAAGGACAAGTAACAGAAATAAAAAATATAAGCCATGGCACATAAAAAAGGAGCTGGAAGCTCGAGAAACGGCAGGGAATCAGAAAGCAAACGCCTCGGAGTAAAACTTTACGGCGGGCAGTTTGCCAAGGCAGGCAATATTATTGTCCGCCAGAGGGGTACCGTCCACTATGCCGGTGAAAATGTCGGCATGGGCAAGGACCATACCCTGTTTGCCCTGATTGACGGAAAGATTGATTTCCGGAAGAAGAAAAACAACAAATCCTATGTCTCGGTAACTCCCGTGGAGGAGTAGGGATAACGATCACAAACGAACAAATCTCCTGCGACTGCCTATAAATAATGGTATGTTACAGGAGATTTTTTTATTTTTAAATCTCACAAAACATAGATTATGCTGTCTGTTTCATATATCAGAGAGAACCGCGATGAACTGATCGAAAGATTGAAAATCAAGAATTTCCATGGAGAAGAATTGATAGATAGAATCATTGATGCTGATAACGAGAGGAGGTCACAGCAGCTGCAGCAGGACACCCTGCAGGCCAGTCTCAACACAAAATCCAAAGAGATAGGAGCCCTGTTCAAGGAGGGCAGGCAGGATGAAGCGAACCGGGCAAAAGAATCGACTGCGGGCCTGAAGGAGGAAATAAGGGTGCTCCAGCAATCCCAGGGCGAATCCCTCAGCAGGCTCCATGAACTGCTCGTGCAGGTCCCCAATATCCCCCACCAAAGCGTTCCTCCGGGCAAGGGGGAAAATGACAATGAACTTGTCAGGGACGGAGGCGAGATGCCCGGCCTTGATGATTCTGCCGTTCCGCACTGGGACCTGGTCTCACGTTACGATATCATTGATTTTGAACTCGGGAACAAGATCACCGGGGCCGGATTCCCGGTTTACAAGGGAAAGGGTGCAAAACTGCAAAGGGCCCTGATCAGCTATTTCCTGGATGAGAACATTGCGGCAGGATACCGGGAAGTGATGCCCCCGCTGGTTGTAAATGAGGATTCCGGGTTCGGTACGGGTCAGCTGCCCGATAAAGAGGGACAGATGTATCATATGGAAGCTGACAATTATTACCTGATTCCCACTTCGGAGGTACCGCTTACGAATATATTCAGGAATGAGATACTGAAGACCGGGGACCTGCCCGTCCGACTGACTGCCTATACCCCATGTTTCAGAAGGGAAGCCGGTTCCTGGGGAAAGGAGGTACGGGGACTGAACCGCCTGCACCAGTTCGACAAGGTTGAGATCGTTCAGATACAGCACCCTGACCGTTCCTACGACACGCTGGAAGAGATGGCATCGCATATCGAAAAGCTCATCCAGTCCCTCGGACTCCCCTACCGGGTTATGAGGTTGTGCGGAGGGGACCTGAGTTTCACCTCTGCCCTGACCTACGACTTCGAGGTATATGCCGCTGCACAGAAAAAGTGGCTGGAAGTCAGCTCAGTCTCCAATTTCGAATCCTACCAGGCGAACCGGCTGAAGCTGCGTTACAGGGATGATGGTGATAAAAAGAACCGCCCGGCACATACCCTGAACGGCAGTGCCCTGGCCCTTCCGAGGATACTCGCCGCCCTGCTTGAAAATTACCAGGGCCCCGAAGGAATTAAAATCCCCGAAATCCTGAGACCCTACACGGGTTTCGACATAATTCCATAGATATGAGATCCGCTGCTGCGTTCCCTGCATGCCTGCTTTTTCTCATTTGTTTCTGCCAGTGCAGGCAGCCCGGGCAACAGCACAGGATTTTTATCACGGCCGACAGCCTGCTTAACCTGACCCTCGAGCTGCAGTCCCGCATCGGCTCCCCGGAGATCCGCCGGCTGCACGAATTCCAGGAAGAGATCAACGGGGATCTTTCCGCACTGTCCGGGTACACGGAAGAGAATGCTGCATACGCCGGTTACCTGGGACTTTATGAGGGACTCGGGCAATGCATGCAGGCATGCAACCAGTTCCACGAAGAAGCGTTTTTACTGGAAAGCGCCCTGCGTGAGATCATGGAACAGATCCAGATGAAAGAAACGGATCCCCGTGACCTTGAGGATCTTCTGCAATTTGAGACGGAAAACTACCAGGACCTGCAGGTCAGGATTGACAGTAGTATTGAACTCGCTGTCAGGCAGGCAGAATTGTTTTACACCCTGAAACCCGAAATAGACAAGCTCAGGGAACAAATCGAACCGGTCCCCCGCAACCCGTGAACCAGCAAAAAAAGGCATACGTTTACGCCGGAATGGCCGTTTTCTTCTGGTCAACCGTCGCCTCTGCATTCAAGATCGGGCTGAGGGAAATTAATTTTGTACAGTTCCTGTTCTTTGCTACCTGGACCTCCTTCCTGATCCTGCTCCTGTTGAACATTTTTACCGGGAACCTGAAGCTGGTATCCGGACTGAACAGGAGAGATCTCGGGTTTGCCGCCCTGATGGGAATCCTGAATCCCTTTGCCTATTACCTCGTGCTGTTCAGGGCATATGAAATACTGCCGGCCCAGGTTGCCCAGCCCCTGAATATGGTATGGCCAATTGTACTGGTATTTCTCTCGGTGCTTATCCTGGGACAAAAAGCAAGGGCCGTAAGCTTCATATCACTGCTGATCTGCTTTGCAGGAGTTTATCTCATCTCTACCCAGGGTGATCCATGGTCATTCCGCTTCCGTGAGCCCCTTGGTGTGGCCCTGGCTGTTGGCAGCTCACTGATCTGGTCATTCTACTGGATATTAAATGTAAAAAGAGGCGGCAACGAATCCCTTCAGCTTACCCTTAACTTCTTTTTCGCCGCTATCTATATCAGCCTGCTGATGATGGCCCTGGATGAATTTCATGACCTGAATCCCCGGGGGATAGGACTTGCAGCCTATGCCGGGGCATTTGAAATGGGCATTACCTTCCTCTTCTGGATAAGGGCAATGAAACTGAGCAGGAGCAATGACAGGATAAGCAACCTGGTGTACATCGCACCCTTCCTTTCACTGGTTTTTATCCATTTCCTCGTGGGGGAAGATATTTATGTAACCTCCCTGGCAGGTTTATCGTTAATTGTATTGGGAATAATAATGGAAAAAATCCGTTTGTTTTAATAAATTGTCCCTGTCAGAGTACGGGGTTTGAACAGAAAGTGTGAAATTTGATTATTATTCCGGGATCAAAATGAAAAAGAACTCAAAATATCCGCCCCGGCATATTGTCCTGGCCATCCTTCTTGCTGCAGGCATGCTTGCCTGCGAGCACAGCGTTCTCAATCCAGAAAAGACAAAACTCACTAAGTCCACACTTTACAGTACCATGAAGGAATGGTACCTCTGGTACGATACTATCCCGGAGGTAAACCCGGATGAATATCCCTCGCTGCAGTCCCTCCTGGATGCCATTACCCTGAAACCGACCGACCGCTGGAGCGAGGTAATGGGTACGGAGGATTATTACAGGCTTTACGACCGGGCTGAATACATCGGGCACGGATTCGGTCTGGTTGATGACCCGGAAGGAAAACTCTGGGTTGGTTTTGTATACGAAGGATCGAGTGCGGAATTGAACGGTGTATCCAGGGGCTGGCAGGTGATGAGCATCAACGGTGTGTCTCCTTCCCCGGAAATCGATCTGGATACCCTGCTCGGGTATGATGAAGTAGGCGTCGAGAATACCTTCCAGTTCATGAACAAGCAGGGAGGGACCAGCACCATGACACTGATGAAAGAAATCGTCGAGATTAATTCCGTTCTCTATTCAGACATCATAGACGTGGAAGGGGCCAAGGCGGGCTATCTTGTATACCAGCATTTCCTTATCCCATCCATGGATGAACTGGATTCGGTTTTTGCGGAATTCCAGGAAAACAATGTAAGTGAAGTGATCGTGGATCTCAGGTACAACCCGGGCGGGCAGGTGGATGTTGCACAATATCTTGCCAGCCTGATCGCCGGGACCAAAGCCATTAAAGGTACCTTCGTCAAGTTTGTCTACAACGACAAGCAAAGTGCGCGAAATCTTACCAGGCCTTACCTTGACCTGGAACATATGCTGACGACCACCCCGGAACGGGTCTTTTTCATAACAACCGGACGGTCCGCATCATCAAGTGAAGCCCTTATCAACGGAATGAGTCCATACCTTGATGTCTTCCTGGTCGGGGATGATACATACGGCAAACCCGTCGGGGCCATTGCTGCAACCTATACAGATTCCACCCTCATCCCCATAACCTTTAACCTTCTGAACAGATGGGATGAAGGGGAATTCTACGACGGGCTCCCTGCCGATTCATACGTCGAAGAGGATATCAAAGTTGACTTCGGGGATCCGGAAGAAAAACTTCTCAAGGAAGTCCTGAACTATATCAGTACGGAAGAATGGACAGGCAGGAAAAAAACCGACCGTAAATACTGGCTCCGCATGAAGGGGATACGCTCCCAGACCGGAGCCATTTAAAGGATAAATCTGAAAGAAGGAAAAATCATACTAGGGATCGATCCAGGTACCACCATTATGGGATACGGGATTATCAAAGGCCAGGCCCGGGCGCCCGGACTGATCGCACTCGGGGTTCTTGAATTATCAAAGTATAAGGACCATTATGTCAAGATCAGGCAGGTTTTTGAACACACTCTCAGCCTGATCGACCAGTACCACCCCGACGAACTTGCCATCGAGGCCCCATTTTACGGGAAAAACGTGCAATCCATGCTGAAACTCGGGAGGGCGCAGGGAGCAGCTATTTCAGCTGCCCTGTACCGCGATATGCCCATCTTCGAGTATGCTCCCAAAAAAATCAAAATGGCCATAACCGGGCAGGGGAATGCTTCCAAGGAGCAGGTCGCGTCTATCCTGCAAAGCACCCTCTCCATAAGGGAACTGCCGAAAAACCTTGACGCCACGGATGGTCTTGCCGCCGCTGTATGTCATTATTATCAGAAGGATCTTCCGGATACCGGTACATCCTTTAACAGCTGGAAGGATTTCATTTCAAAAAATCCGAAAAGAGTCGTATAGACATTACCGTCCTTCCGGAAACAGGCTCAAGGCCGTATAAATTGTTACTACCTGTGGGGAACCGGCTCCTAAAGCGCAGAACGGATCTTTTCCGCGATCTCCTCGAATTCTTCAGGTGAAAGCTTCAGTTTCGGCCTCGAGAATTCAATGTCGTAGAGATTGTTGATGGGGATCAGGTGAACGTGGGCATGAGGGACTTCGAGTCCGAGTACAGCAACCCCCACCCTCTTGCAGTCCATTACCTTATCAATCGCCCTGGCGACTTTTCTGCAGAAAACCTGCATACCGGCCAGGAGCTCTTCGTCCAGGTCAAAATAATAATCCGTTTCCTGCTTCGGAATAACGAGTGTATGTCCCCTGGCCAGCGGATTGATATCCAGAAAGGCGAGAAAATCCTCGCTTTCAGCAATTTTATAACAGGGTATCTCACCCTCTACAATACGGGTAAATATTGATGCCATGAATGTAAAAATACGAAAAAATATGCTGGAGCGGGATATCAGAGGGATATCGCAAGAATTTCAAATCCAACTTCTCCGGACGGAACCTGGACCTTCACAAAATCGCCAACTTTCTTGCCCAGCAATCCCTGTGCAATAGGGGTACTGACAGACATCTTTCCTTCCTTGAGGTCGGCTTCGGATTCAGGGACAATATTGTATTCCATGACGGCATTACTGCCTGTATTCCGGATCTTTACCCGGTTCAGTATCTGAACCTTGTCGGTGTCGACCTGGGATTCATCGAGAACCCGTGCATTGGCAACTATATCCTGCAGTTTGGAAATCCTCAATTCAAGCAATCCCTGTGCCTCCTTGGCAGCGTGATATTCTGCGTTCTCGGAAAGATCGCCCTTATCCCTTGCCTCGGCAATTTGTGCGGATATAGCCGGCCTTTCCACGTTAATCAGCTGTTCAAGCTCCTGCTTGTGCTTTTCCAGGCCATCCTGCGTTATAAAGGAAATCTTTGACATAATCACAATACTCTTGATACTAATAAAAACAAAAGAAGAATCCCGGTTACGGAACTCTTCGTGGGTACAAAGATATAAATTTTTCTAATTACCGGCAAAACAGGGGAATAAATACCCGGTTCACCAGTTCTTGCGTTTCAGTATCTCGCTATAAATGATGGCTTTTTTAACATCGTCCACGCTCCCGAACAGTCCGGACAGGTCTTCCTTCTCCCGTCTCATCGTTTCCAGGGATTCTGCATCCATTTCTTCCGGGTTTGTTTCATACTCCTCAGTAACTGTTTCACTGCCTTCCGGAGCTTTCTCAGTTTCTTCATCCAGCTTTTCCTGAGGTCCTCCATTATCTGTTCCTCCTCGTCAACAATCGATTCAATGGATTCACCTTCCATGCTTTCAAACCGTGGGACCTGTCCGCTTAGAATCTGTTCCAGTCTTTCAAGCGGGCTGGCAGGCTGCTGCAACACAGGATCCTGCCGGATTTGCACAGGCTCCAGATTATCAGAGGGATAGGACTCATTCTCCCGGGTATCTGCGGAACGAGCATCCGTAGAAT
>CBFDEE010000015.1:0-14795 GCA_965603745.1 uncultured Bacteroides sp.
CATCTGAGTCCCACATCAAGAGATGTCAGTTCCTCCAGGAAGGATACGGCACCGACGGTAATAGAATCACAACTTTCTGTCTCCTCACCGGTGGAAGAATTGGTAATGGTCAGGCAGACATAATAGGATCCCGGATCATCATATCTATGGACTGGATTAAGGGTGGTTGAATCCTGGGGGGATCCGTCCCCGAAGTCCCACTTCAATTTACCCGCGTCCCCAAGGGAAATCCCGACAAAATCAACAGGATATGTAGTAGCCTTGGTTTTGCTGCTGTCAATTATATAACCGAATGCGACTTGCAGCCCGGATTCTTCTCCCATATTGATCAGGGCAAATGCATCATCCCGGCATTCGTTGTTGGAATTCAGGATAGACTGATGGACCGTGACATAATCAGGTGTGCCGGTTGACCATTTCGGTTTCGGGCCGGTCAATGGCGGGTCACTATTATTAAAGGTCCATTTAAACTGGTCCGGACTTCCGAATGACTGGTCGATGCATGAGATATCAAGTCCATCATCACTCAGGGTGTAGGTGAACCTGGCAAGGCATTCGTCTTTGGTATCTGTACCGGCAAAAATCTTCTGGCAATACGTGTTCCGGATCCCGTCTTCTGTACTTACGGTCAGGCAGACAGTATAATAACCGGGCAGAACATATGGATGCACCGGGTCCGTTTCTGAAGAGGTTTGTGCGTCGTTAAAATCCCAATGGTATTTCAGGTTGGTACCAAGGGACTGGTTGGTGAAAGCTACAATATTATCATTACCGGCGACATAGATGAAAGCGGCTTTACCTCCCGGGCTTCTATTTCCGACAAGGATGGTTTCCTTCCGGGACTCCACACATCCTTCAGTTTCGTTGAATACGGTCAGCAGCGCCGTGTAGTATCCCGGGTGGCTGAAGAGATGTACATGGTTGTGGCCGAAAGCGACGGTTCCGTCCCCGAGGACCCAGTAATACTTGTTATCTTCGACTAACTTCCGGGCCCGCAGATAGGTTGTATTGCTGCTGGAATCAACAAATACCGCGAAGTCGGCGCTACATGACCCGCTTCCCACCCTGACAGAGGCCGTGTACATGTCCATGCAATTAGCCAGATCATTGATAACGGTAAGGGAGATCTGGTATGATCCGGGATGAGTATAGGTGTAAACAGGATCTTTGGCATCTGTAACTGACCCATCGCCGAAACTCCAGAAATACTGGAGATTGCTGCCCCCTGATTTATTGGTCAGAACAACTTCCTTTTTTACTGTATCCACTGTGTAGGAGAAGTTTGCGTTGCAGACGGGATCACCCACCTTGATTTGTTCGACAACAGTATTACTGCAGAATCCTGTCCTGTCAATGGTCGTCAGCATAACCATGTAGGTGCCAGGTTTTTCAAACATATGTTTAGGATCCTTCTTGGTACTGGTTTGTCCGTCACCAAAGATCCAGTACCAGGAGACGATAGTTGTATCGGACTTATCTGTAAAATAGACCAGAAGATCCTCAACTTCATCCAGACTCCAGGTGAAGTCGGCCTTGCACTCTGTATCATTCACCGGAGCATCAAACAGTCCTGAATAGTGCAGGTTATCACGATAGCTCGAATCCCATGCCTGTTTTCCTATATTCCAGTAAAGATCTGTGATGTCGATAATTTTGTTGTTAGATCCTAATATTTCATCTTCTTCCACCATGATTTCTGTACCATACCAGTAAGGCATGGCTATTTCCGTTACTTCCAGGTTCAGGTCATATCTGTACAGATCCTTCCAGGATGGTGTGTAAACCTTTGTTATAGTATCATAATTAGAATATATCTCCTCGAGGAGATTATTGTTGACATCCCAGGTATATTCAACCTTATCGTAGATAAACCAATCGAATTTATTATTGTCCCAACCGAAATAGAGTGACTCGATCTGCCGGTTGCTGCCGTCATAGAAATATTCGTATTTTGAACTTCCTTCCCACCACATCATTTCACCATTCCACCAATATTCCTCTTCCAGTATCATATTGCCGTTTGCATCATACCCGGTTACCATACGGTAGAGGGTGTCCCACATCATGCCATCCCAGTAAAGGTCGAAGCTCAGGGTGTCCCTTCCCTGCTCATCATTATTGTATATAGTCCGGGAGCTGTTTTCCCATCTTTCGACTGTATCTACCTCCCAGCTGAATGAATTTCGCTGAACCAGGAACTCGTTCCCGTCAAAACTATTCTCTTCCCGATACTGAGGGTACCATCCCATTAATTCCTGGTCATAGCTGTATTTAAATCGTTTCCAGAATTTCCCGCTATTTGTATAGTATGTTGTATCCGTCACGCCCGGGATCCATTCCTGCATGAAATAATTCCATGAATGGTAGGTTCTGATTGTTTGCAGACCCATTGCATTATAAGTAAAAGTGTTTCTGTTATCCGGCATCCAGGACATGGATGTATCGATCCAGTTATACTCCGTCAATTGACTGATCCTGTTATCGGAGTTCCAGTCGATAAGAGTTCTGTAATTGGGGATAAAGTCCATAAAATCAAAAGAATAATAGGCTAAAACATAGGAGTAATTCCTGCCCCGGGCATCGAATAAGTAATATTCTGCTTCCTGGGGAATCCAGGTTTTTAAGACCGAATCATAGTAAAATTCAAGCAGGCTGTCAAGCTTCTCAACGAATGTAACATTAACCGGCTCGGCTTTTAAACGTGTGTCTGTCTCCGGGCTTACAGGATACCGACGTTCATTATCCTGACTGCGCAACAGGTTACTCACCTTCTCGTCCCTGGCCTGAGGTCGTTTATAGGGAGTATAACTTGAATGAATACTAGGGGATTTTTCCGTGATATCCCTTATGGTTTTCTGTGGTTTTTGTGCCAGTCCCCCAAGACTGAACATAATAAGCATTAGCAATGCCAGCGTGGTCTTTGATTTCATTTAAATGAGTTTTAGAGTCTTGATGAATGTAAATATAACTTGTATATACGATATATAAACAACTTTGTTCTGATTATAAGGGTAAAAAAGGGGCTGCCCCTTTTGAGACAGCCCCCTTCCAAAACCAACCTTACTGACCTGCCGGATACCACTTATTCACTGATGGAATGCTGATCTGGATCAGCGGGTACCCGTGGTCCAAAACCTAAAATCTGCATCTTTCATGAAATCCTCGCATGGGACGGTGACCGGCCATTTTGTTTCTTTTCATTTTGCCCCGGTGTGCATCCCAGATCACCTTCTGATCGTCTGTCAGCAGGGAACGAACCTTGATCCTGCTTTCAATTTGAGAGATACGGATTTTGGTCATGAGTTCACCATTGGCCTCAACCAGGCCAGTGATTTTTTTCATGTCCGGATCGTCTTTTTTCACAAGGGCATTCAGTTCTGCCCTGTTTATACTGATCTCATCCTTTAATGGCTGGATTTCTTTCAGCCTGGCAAGATGGATCTCTTTTATTTCCGCTTTCTGCTCTTCCGTAAGGTCAAGCATAGCGCAACCAAAATGATCCCTTTGCTGGAACTGGCGCTGTCTCTGTTCGGGCTGAGCCATCAGGCTGAGTGATAATCCCAGTACTGCGATGATCGCAAGCAGTACTTTCAGGTTTAAATCTGTCTTTTTCATAATGTTCTGAACTTTATTATTGAACTTCCGTTTACTGCTCCTTTGACAGTTATCACCTGAAATGGTTTAATCCATCCTGGAAATTTTTCTGTCAGCAGGAGGGAGATTGCTGTAAATCAGGAAGATACAATTATAGCAGGAAGGTTCGGTTTTAAAGTAATGCGCGAAAATTTTCAGGACTATATGAGAGATGGTGTTTATCCAGGTTACAGGAGTGCCTTATGTACCTGCAAATATCTCAAGGCTCTTCTGGATATTGGGATCTATTTCGTGGATAATGGGATAATATCCCATGTTATCGAGAATAAACCTGGCGATATAGGCATGTATATAGGTGGAAATAATTTGACGCGAGAGAATAATTTCCTCGGTTGATTCCTTAACCCCTTTCTCTTCGGCAAAATCCACGAATTCCTCATACAGATTTTGTTTACGCAGGTATTGCAGCAGTTCATGGTGATCCTTTGCCTCGCTCATATATTTGCGGTTCCTGTCGGCGAACTTGTACGCAAACCTGTAAATGAGTCCCCGGTTACTGACCCTGGTAAAGTAGTCTGTGAAGAGGCTTGTATCGACCGGGACGAAAATATCAGGCATGATGCCTCCTCCCCCGTAAACTGTTTTTCCTTCCGGGGTTTGATATTTGAGTGAATCTGCAAACTTGATGCTGTCAGCGTAGATGAATTCTCCTCGTTCGAAGCGCTCATGAACTTCAAGGATGTAATCATCCAGCCCGTTCTCATAGGGCTTCTGGATTGACCTTCCTGTGGGTGTGTAATACCGGGCTATGGTCAACCTGAGTGCCGAACCATCCGAGAACATGGTTTGCTGCTGCACCAGCCCCTTGCCAAAGGAGCGCCTGCCCAGTATCAGTCCCCTGTCATTATCCTGGATGGCTCCTGCAAGTATCTCGCTTGCAGATGCAGATCTCTGGTCAATGAGTATGATGACCTCATGGTCAAGCAGTTTTCCTCTTGCAGTGGCAAAGACATCATTACGCGGTTGTGCATATCCTTCCGTGTATACGATGGGAGTTCCTGCCGGCAGGAACTGGTCAGCGATCTCTGTGGCTGCATTCATGTAACCGCCCCCGTTCCAGCGCAGATCAAGGATAAGTTTATTCATCCCCTGGCTGTTCAGTGTATCAACTGCCATGAGAAATTCTTCCGTGGTACTTTTCGAAAACTCGCTGATTTTAATGAATCCGACATCATCGGTCAGCATATAGGCCAGGTCAACGCTGGCAATCGGGATCCTGTCCCTCGTAATCTCAAAATCAAGAAGTTCTTTTATGCCCCTTCTTGCAACGGATACCGTAACCCGGGTACCCCTTTTTCCTTTCAGCATGCCGACAATGTCCGAGGAGGGCATATTGACTCCTGCGATGAGTGAGTCATTTACCCTGATAATCCGGTCCCCTGGCAGAACGCCTATCTTTTCGGAAGGACCGTTCAGTGTTGTATTAATAATAAAGACGGTATCGTCCTGCATATTGAACAATACACCTATCCCGCTGAAATTTCCCTCAAGCGGTTCATTGTAGGCGGCAAGATCCTTTGCGGGAATATAGACCGAATGCGGATCCAGCTGTTTGAGGATTTCCGGGATGGTATTTTCAATAAGTTCTGACCGGTTAATGGAATCAACATACTCCTGGGTTATGTAATCAATGACACCGCTGATCTTGTTCATTTTCGGATATACGGCAAAACTATCCGCTTCGGAGATCCGGCTCAGCTGGTTGCCTATCAGCATGCCCCCTATCAGGAATAAGGCCAGTAGCAGGGGAAGAATTATATTAAGCTTACCCTTTTTCATGTACCGGGTATATCACTGATCTTTACAATTTCAATGCCGGCTCTTTCCAGCAGTTTTATCCCGTCGGTAATCCTGTACTCATCCTCGTAAACCACCCTGGTAATCCCCGCCTGGATAATCAGTTTAGCGCAATCCAGACAGGGAGAATCTGTGATGTAGAGGGTTGCTCCTTCGCTGCTGTTGCTTGATTTTGCGACCTTGGTGATGGCGTTGGCCTCGGCATGTAGAACATAGGGTTTGCTATCGCCGTTCTCGTCCTCACAATCGTTCTCAAATCCGGCCGGGGTCCCGTTGTAACCATCTGAGATTATCATCCGGTCTTTCACAAGAAGAGCTCCGACCTGCCTTCTTTTGCAGTATGAATTTTTCCCCCAGATCCTGGCCATTTGTATATAGCTCAGGTCAAACTGTTGCTGCTTCTCCTTGCTGGTTCTCATAATGGACAGCAAAGATAATACAAATCATCGTTTCTGTCCCCTTCTACTGAATTCCTCTCTGTATGCGTCAACCAGCCGGTTATAATCCAGGCCGGATTTCTTGAAGGTGTTATATGAGAGCTCGATAACCAGCCATTCAAACCCGTACTCATCGGTCCATGGTATCCCCTGACCCAGGACTTCGCCGTTGATTTCAAGTCCGAGGGAAGTCCCGGTTGATAAGGCCAGGAATACATATTCATCGAGCTTTTCATTATCCTTGTTTTTGATCTCATTGGTATATTCCCAATCGTAAAAGAATAGCTCATATCTTGGTCCATCCTCATCGGAGTAATTCGGATCATAGAATATGACCATATCACCAGCGGAATCATTCAGTCCGGACGAAGTATATGTAAATTCATCAAACTCGACATAAACCGTATCGTGCACAATGACTTCCTTTTTGCCTTTTTCACATCCGAAAAAAGACATTCCGACAATAAAGGCAGTAAATAATAAGGGTACAATTATTCTCATCTTCCTGGTCTTTTTTTCAAATTAAATATGTGTGAAGATATATAAAACGCAGAACAAAACATTTTGTTTCGAAACCAACCAGTCTGCCCGGTGAAAAAAAATCTCCTGCATCCCGGATGCAGGAGATAAATTTGTCAGGTGGTACCCGGAGCCGGGATCGAACCGGCATGGGCAAAGCCCACTGGTTTTTGAGACCAGCGCGTCTACCAATTCCGCCATCCGGGCAGGAAGGCATGTGTTTGGGTGTGAGTGTGATGGTGTGGACGAGTATAAGAGGGGCAGTGTGGATTTCAGCCATGCGAAGATAATGGATTTGGGATTGTGGTGCAAATACTGGGAAGTATGCACCCTGCTATTTAACATCCCTGATGAATCATCTGAGCACCCGGAAATCAATAATTTTACAGACTCAAAATCAAAAGCAAATCAATCATGGATCTATCGAAATATAATGTCAGAGGAGTCCTGTCCCGGCTGGGGATCGGGGAAACAAATCCGGGTGCAACAACCGGGACGGCCTGGCTCAAAACCAGCGGAGATGTTACAGAATCTGTTTCGCCAATAGACGGTAAGGGGATCGCAAAGGTCACGAATGCAAATGCCGACGAATATGAGCAGGTTATCCGTACTGCACAGGAAGCGTTCGGGAAATGGAAGACCTGGCCGGCACCGCAGCGGGGTGAGGTAGTCAGGCAGATCGGCCTCGCCCTGAGGGAGGCAAAGGATGACCTGGGCTTCCTGGTATCTTTCGAAATGGGGAAGATATTACAGGAGGGACTGGGGGAGGTCCAGGAAATGATCGATATCTGTGATTTTGCAGTGGGACAGGCAAGGCAGTTGTATGGCTTTACCATGCAGTCAGAAAGGCCGCAGCACCGGATGTACGACCAGTACCATCCCCTGGGGATCGTCGGCGTGGTCAGCGCTTTTAATTTTCCGGTGGCTGTCTGGTCGTGGAATGCCATGATCGCAGCCGTAGCAGGCGATGCCATTGTGTGGAAGCCCAGCTCCAAAACACCCCTGACGGCCATAGCCTGCCAGAATATCATCCGGAAAGTGCTGAAAGAGAACGATGTTCCCGAGGGTGTCTTCAGCCTGGTGATCGCCAGGTCATCTGTTATGGGAGATAACTTTGCAGCTGATCCCAGGATCAGGCTGATGTCCGTAACAGGATCTACTGCCGTGGGTAAAAGGATTTCGGCGATATGCGGGAAACGGCTCGCAAACACGATCATGGAACTGGGAGGGAATAACGCGATCATAATCTCGGAAAAGGCGGATCTGAATATAGCGGTGCCGGCCATTGTTTTTGGTTCGGTTGGGACCACGGGACAGCGCTGTACTTCCACCCGGAGGCTGATCATTCATGAGGATGTGTATGAGCAGGTGAAGGAACGCCTGGTAAGTGCCTATAAGCAGGTGGCCGGGAAGATAGGGAATCCCCTGGATAAAGATGTCCTGGTCGGACCAATGATAGATACCGGGGCTGTGACCATGTTTACCGAAGCAATCGAAAAACTGAAAGAGCTCGGTGGCAGGATCCTGTTTGGCGGGAACGTAATGGAAGGGGATGGGTTTGAACCGGGGACATACGTCGTGCCGGCCCTGGCGGAAGCGGAAAACCACTGGGAGATCGTACAGGAGGAAACCTTCGCACCTCTTCTCTACCTGATGAAGTACAAGAAATTCGAGGATGCTCTTCAATTGAATAATGATGTTCCCCAGGGACTCTCATCCGCGATCTTCACCCTCGACATGAGAGAGGCTGAACTGTTCCTTTCCGCCCTTGGTTCGGATTGCGGAATTGCCAACGTAAATATCGGGACATCGGGCGCTGAGATCGGAGGAGCCTTCGGCGGTGAAAAGGATACGGGCGGGGGCCGGGAATCCGGCTCGGATGCCTGGAAAGCATACATGCGCCGCCAGACAAATACCATCAATTATTCCACAGAACTGCCCCTCGCTCAGGGCATCAAATTCGACCTGGACTAACAACACAAAACTTGCATTTCCGGCTGAAGGCATTGCTGAAGAGGAGCCTCTCTTTTGTGTTATTCGCACAAAAGGCAGCGACGTTCAGCAATGCCTGAAGCAGGAATTTTTTGATAACTTGATGGAAGGGTCAGGATCAGACCACCCGGGAAAGAACTTTGGGTTTGACGAGAGATTGGATCGTGCTGGCAATACTCTCAGGGTCGAAGTTGCACTCTTTGTAAAGTTCGGCCTGTGTTCCGTGTTCGATGAAGCGGTCAGGTACGCCCAGCCGTTTGACATGGCACTGGTATCCGTGATCGGCCATGAACTCGAGCACGGCGCTTCCGAATCCGCCATTGATGGCACCGTCTTCAATGGTCAGTACCTGTTTGAACCGCTTGAATACCTTGTGAAGAAGATCCTCGTCAAGGGGTTTGACAAAACGCATATCGTAATGGGCGGCACTGATGTGTGAATCCTCAAGCAGGTCAATGGCGTTTGCTGCCAGGTTCCCTGCCGTACCTATCGAGAGAATAGCAATGTCGGTTCCTTTCCGCACCAGCCTTCCCTTCCCGACAGGGATCTCCCTGAATGATTTCTTCCAGTCAGCCAGAACACCCCTTCCCCTGGGGTAGCGTATGGAAAAGGGACCATGATTTTTAACCTGTGCCGTGTACATCAGGTTTCTCAGTTCCTCTTCGTTCATGGGCGCCGATACGATCATATTGGGGATTGCACGCATGAACGCCAGGTCAAATACCCCGTGATGCGTCGGACCGTCATCGCCTACCAGTCCCCCGCGATCAAGGCAAAAAACAACCGGAAGGTTCTGCAGGGCGACATCGTGGATAGCCTGGTCAAAGGACCGCTGCATAAATGAAGAGTAGATATTGCAAAAGGGGACCATTCCCTCGATCGCCAGTCCCGCGGAAAAGGTAACCGCATGCTGCTCGGCAATGCCTACATCATATGTCCTTTCAGGAATTTCCTCCATCATAATCTTCATCGATGATCCGGTAGGCATGGCAGGGGTAATCCCGATAATCTTTTCGTTCTTACGGGCCAGTTCCAGCAGGGTGTTCCCGAACACGTCCTGGAATCTCGGGGGCTTTTTTTCTTCCCGCGATACGGAAAGTATCCTACCTGTTTCTTTATCGAATTTTCCGGGAGAGTGGAAGGCGGTCTGGTTAAGTTCAGCCTGGGCGAAACCTTTACCTTTCTTGGTCTTTACATGTAGGAGTTTGGGGCCCTGGATATGCTTCATATCCTTCAGGATATCGGTGAGGTGAAGGATGTCGTGCCCGTCGACAGGTCCGAAATACCTGAAGTTAAGTGACTCGAACATATTGCTCTGCTTCAGGAACATGGATTTCACACCGTGTTCAATCTGCTGTGCATATTTCTGAGCATTTGGTCCAAGCTTACTGAGGGCTCCAAGGATATTCCAGATATCGTTCCGGAACCGGTTATAGGTTTTCGACGTGGTGATGTCCACAAGGTATTCCTTGATGGCCCCGGCATTCGGATCAATGGCAATATTATTGTCGTTCAGGATGACCAGGAGATTGGATTTTTCACTCCCGGCATTGTTAAGTCCCTCGAACGCAAGTCCCCCCGTCAGCGCCCCGTCCCCGATCACGGCCACTACCTGCCGCTCATCTTTTTTCTGGTGCTGAGAGGCGAGGGCGATTCCCAGGGCCGCAGAGATCGATGTGGATGCATGTCCCACGCCAAAAGCATCGTACGGGCTCTCGGACGGTTTCGGGAAACCACTGATTCCATGGTATTTGCGGTTGGTATGAAACTTCTTTCTCCGGCCGGTAAGTATCTTGTGGCCGTAAGCCTGGTGTCCCACATCCCAGATGATCCGGTCCTCCGGGGTATCGAAAACATAATGCAGGGCAATGGTCAGTTCTATCATACCAAGGCTGGCCCCGAAGTGCCCGGGATTGGTAGATACGATATCGATTATGAATTCCCTTAATTCCGAAGAAAGCTGTATCAGTTCGTCCGGTCCCAGTTCCTTCAGGTCGGCAGGCGAATCAATTTTATCCAGTATCGCGAAATCCTTCTTCAACGTTCACGCAAATTTATGTCACAAAGATACATATTCTCGGCGGACCGGTGTTCCACCAATCTCAGTTAATAACTTCTAAAAGGTCCCGTTTAGTCTGAAGCATATAATTTTTAATTTGGCAGGTTAAGGACTATTAAAAAAAGCTGACATGGATACGAAGATAAGAACCTGGATTTCAGTTGTAATGATCCTTCTGCTTGTTGCGGCGTGTGTCCCCACTCAGAAGTACCGTGAGATGGAATCGAAAAAGCTGGAACTGAACGAGGAACGGGATGAGCTCTTTGCGAGCAATGAGAAACTGAACGTGGATAACCTGGAGATGCAGTCGCGGATCGAGACACTTGAAGCCGATATTGAGAAAGTGCAGGCCGAACAATCGGATGTACAGGAGGAATACAACAAACTGAAGGATGTGTACGATGAGCTGAGCCGCCGGTACGAAGACCTCTCACAATCGCAGGATGCACTGCTGAAAGGGCATAACCGCGAAACGAAACGCCTGCTGACCGAACTACAGACCGCCCAGCAGGACCTTATCGAAAAGGAAAACATACTGAAAGAGCTGGAAGAGAATGCCGCCCGGAAGATGGTAGACCTCGAACGACTGCGGGCAGAACTGGAAGCAAGGAACAGGCGCATGATCGAACTCGAACAGATCCTGAATGCCAAGGATGCACAGATGAATGCTCTTAAGGATGCGGTTTCAGATGCACTTTATGGCTTTGAGCAGGAGGGGCTCTCGGTGTATACAAAGAACGGGATGTTATATGTATCGATGGACGAAAAACTGCTTTTCCAGACCGGAAGCATTGAAGTGGATCCCCGCGGCATTGAAGCCCTTAAAACACTGGCCGGCGTACTGGAAGATAACAGGGATATTAAAATTACCGTTGAAGGCCATACGGATAACGTGCCGGTCCGTCCCAATCCGTCCTACGCCGATAACTGGGACCTGAGCGTGAAGCGGGCAACCTCGATCGTTCGCATCATTCTTGACAATTCCTCGGTTGATCCGAAAAGACTCGTGGCCTCGGGCAGGGGGGAGCACCTTCCCATTGATGCTGCCAACTCGGCAGATGCCCGCCGCAAAAACCGCCGTACGGATATCATCCTGACCCCGCGCCTGGATGAGCTGTACAATCTGCTGGAATCCAATTAAGGGGAACCGTCCATACGCGGGAAGGCATATCCGGTTCCGGCACTGTCCATAAGCGAATTAATCAATATATGCTGTCGGATGCACTGAATTTCCTGGGGAAAATGTCATTGCTGAAACTATGGAACATCATGATGGTCCGCAGTTCCTACCTCCTGTCTGTCCTTTTGAAGAAACCGCTGGTCTGGGGCAGGCCCTGGTTTGTCAGCATTGAACCCGCATCGGTATGCAATCTTGCCTGTCCCCAGTGTCCCACCGGCAAAGGAGATGTTAAACGAAGCAAGAGCTTCATGAACCCCGGTGAATACCGTGATCTCCTGGAGGAAATCTCCGCAACCACCGCGATGTTAAGCCTCTATTTCCAGGGGGAGCCCCTGATGCACACACAGTTTTCCGGCTTTGTCCGCCTGGCTGCAGACCATAATATCTATACCCAGACCTCGACTAACGGACAGCTGCTGGGGGAGGATGTTTGCAGGGGACTGGTTGACGGGGGACTCGACCGCATCATAATCTCCCTTGACGGTACTGATCGGGAATCCTACCAGACCTACCGCAGGGGAGGGGATATCAGCAAGGTTGAGGAAGGCATCCGGACCCTGGACCGTCTTCGCCGGGAGGCCGGGTCCAGGAAGCCTTATATAATCGTCCAGTTCCTGGTCTTCAAACATAACCAGGACCAGATCCAGGAGGTTAAAAAGCTCGCGAAAAAATGGGGGGCGGACAGGGTATGGATAAAATCGGCCCAGATTGAATACCCAGATCGGGCGGGGGACTGGATCCCGGATGGTTTTGAATACAGCCGTTATGAAAAATCCCCTTCCGGGGAATGGAGACTGAGGGGCAGGCTCAGGAACCGCTGTATCCGGCTCTGGCAGACGACGGTTATTACCAGCGACGGATTTGTCGTACCATGCTGTTTCGACAAGCTGGCCGCTTACACGATGGGCAAAACGGGGGAACAGGACATGGCGCAGATATGGAAAAACAGGTCATACACGGAATTCAGGAGGCAGGTCCTCATTGACAGGAAGGAAACAGTGATCTGCACAAACTGCACGGAGGGGATCGGGAAAATTTAACAGGTCAACCGAAAACCTGGCCGGCCAGCGGAGATATCTAAACGGTCATAATATCCTGCTCCTTGGCTTCAAGGTCCTTTTCAACCTTTTCGATATACTGGTCGGTGAGCTTCTGGACCTCGGCTTCGCCATTCTTCTGTTCATCCTCGGGAAGGCCGTCTTTCTGGAGGTTTTTCAGTTCATCGTTTGCATCACGGCGTGCGTTCCGGATCCCCACCTTGGTATCTTCCCCTTCGTGTTTGACCTGTTTGACCAGATCTTTCCTGCGTTCTTCCGTTAAGGGGGGAATATTCAGGCGGATGATCTCGCCGTTGTTATCCGGGGTGACACCGATATTGGCCTGCATGATGGCCCTTTCTATGGGGTCGATCATATTCCTGTCCCATGGCTGTATGGCGACCGTTTTTACATCCGGGACACCAATGTTGGATACCTGGTTCAGGGGAGTCATTACGCCATAGTAATCCACCATGATCCCGTCCACAATATGAGTGGAAGCCTTCCCGGCCCTTATTTTCATAAGTTCATATTCCAGGTGTTTAATGGATTTTTCCATTTTATCCCGGGTATCGTCCAGTACCATTTTAACCAGTTCATCCATGGCAGAAAGTATTAGTCAGGATATTGAATGATCGGGTATTTTACCCTTATCGTAAACAAATTTAAGGTTTTACGCAGGAAATATAATCAGTTTTTTACTAAAGTGCCAATACTTTCGCCCAGAATCAGGCCCTTAAGGTTCCCCTTTTTATTCATGTTGAATACAATAACGGGGAGTCTGTTTTCCAGGCACATGGAAAAAGCGGCCTGGTCCATTACCTTCAGATTCCGGGCAATCGCCTCTTCAAACGAGATCTCGTCGTATTTCTCCGCTGTCGGGTCCTTTTCAGGATCGGCACTGTATACTCCTTCGACACGGGTTCCCTTGAGCAATACATCGGCCTTGATTTCAACGGCCCTTAAAGAGGCTGCCGTGTCTGTGGTGAAATAGGGATTTCCCGTTCCGAATGTAAAGATCGCCACTTTCCCCCGTGACAGGCATTCCCTGGCTTCATCCTTGCTGTACCTCATCCCTACAGGCTCCATGGGGATTGCCGTAAACAGCAATGCCTGATTCCCCGATTTCTCAAAGGCGGACTGAAGCGCCAGTCCGTTGATCACCGTGGCCAGCATTCCCATATAATCCCCTTTGACACGGTCGAATCCTTCATTTGTACCCGACATTCCCCGGAAGATATTCCCGCCGCCGATGACGATTCCCACTTCAACCCCCATCGCGCATATTTCATTCACCTGTTCGATGTATTCGTTCAGCCTGGAGGGATCAATGCCATGCCCTGAATCCCCCGCAAGGGACTCCCCGCTTAACTTTAAAAGGATCCTTTTGTATTTGTTCACTATATGAGAATAGAAGTATTAAACTTAGTATAAAAATACCATTATCTTCAAAAAAAAACCGCAACCAGCATAAAGCAGGTCGCGGTTTTACCCGGCTAAAAAATATTTTTCTAGTCCTTCAGGCCGTAGCGGACAAAACCGGTAACGGTGAGTCCCTTGTCAACCTCCTGCAGGTACTGTGATACGGATTTCTTATTATCCTTAATAAAAGCCTGGTTCAGCAGGGTGTTCTCCTTGAAGAACTTGTTGAGTTTACCCATGGCGATCTTTTCAAGGATCTCTTCGGGTTTGCCTTCTTTTCTTGCCTGTTCCTTGCCTATCTCCAGCTCCTTGTCGATGACATCCTGTGCAACGGCATCCTTGTCAACCGCTGCCGGGTTCATGGCGGCTACCTGCATGGCAACATCTTTCCCGACCTGGGCATCAGATACTTCCATATTGAGCCCGACCATACTGGCAAGCATGTTGCCGGGGTGGATATAGGCAGTTACATTTTCCGCATCGATCTTGTTGTAGAACGGGAGTTCGAGTTTTTCTCCGATTACGCCGATCTGCTCGGTAAGGGCTTCACTGACGGATTTGCCGGACAGATCGAGAGATTTCAGCTCATCCAGGTTCGCGGGCTGCTTTTCCGCAGCAAGGTCGAGGATGCTTTGAGCAAACTGTATGAAATTGTCATTTTTTGCCACGAAATCCGTCTCGCAGTTCAGGACGATCAT
>CBFDEE010000016.1:0-14794 GCA_965603745.1 uncultured Bacteroides sp.
CTTCTTCCCCTGGTACTGTTTCCCGCCCTGGGAATAATCGACGGGAAGGAGGTGTCACCTGTTTATATTAACCACATTATATTCATTTTCATCGGGGGCTTCGTCATGGCGCTTGCTATGGAAAAATGGGGATTACACCGCAGGATCGCGCTGAAGATCCTGCTTTTTACCGGGATCGGTCCCGGGCGGATACTTCTGGGATTCATGCTGGCATCGGCATTCCTGTCCATGTGGATCTCCAATACTGCCACCACAATGATGATGATCCCGATCGTGCTTTCCGTTCTTACGAGCCTTGAACAGAATGTTCCGGGGAAATCCATTGCACATTATTCAACGGGACTGCTGCTGGCAATAGCCTACAGCGCTTCGGTAGGGGGAATTGCCACACTGGTCGGGACACCCACCAACCTGGTCTACCCGAAGGTGCTTACCATTCTTTACCCGGGTGCACCCGAAACTTCATTTACTGAATGGATGGGCATGGCACTACCTGTTTCCCTGGTCATGCTGGTGGCCATCTGGTTGCTGATCTATCTGATGTACAGGCCCAGGGAGAAGTGGGAGGGACTGGACACCGCACATTTCAGGAAGCAGTACCGGGAACTGGGAGCGGCCACGCCAGAAGAAAAGATCGTATTTGTCCTTTTCATCCTTCTGGCCCTGCTATGGATATTCAGGGCCGGGATAAGTTTCGACTCCTTCAGAATACCCGGCTGGAGCAGCCTGTTCGGCAACCCGGATTTCATTAACGACGGGACCGTTGCGATTTTCATTTCCGTGCTGCTTTTTATTTTCCCGGCACCCGGGCATAAAGGAAAACGCATCATGGACCTGGAAACCATGAAAAAGCTGCCCTGGCACATTGTACTGCTTTTCGGGGGCGGCTTTGCCCTGGCCCTGGGATTCGAGTCCTCAGGACTGGCACTCTGGTTCGCCCATCAACTCGGGTGGACAAAACAGATACATCCACTGCTGATCATGATGTGCGTTGTAGCCCTTATGTCCTTCTTAACAGAACTGACCTCGAATGTTGCCAGTACGCAGATGCTGTTGCCGGTTTTCGCGGGACTCGCAGTCAGCAGTGGAAACAATCCCATGCTGTTCATGATCCCGGTAACCATGGCATCCTCGCTGGCCTTTATGCTTCCAACCGCCACACCGCCAAACGCCATCGTCTTCGGCAGCAACATGCTGAGTATCCGCACCATGGTCCGTACCGGGTTTCTCCTGAATATGATCGGCATACTCATCGTATCCCTCTTTATTTATTTTATGGCCGGGAATTTCGGGATGGAAGCAGGAAATATCCCGGAATGGGTGAACCAGATGCCGCGATAATTGCTAATTTTCGGACTAAATATTAGCACAATGAGACATTTTCCATTCTTCAGGATCATCCTGTCAGCCGTTTTGCCGGCACTCCTCTTATTGAATTCCACAGAAGCCCAGAAGCTCGAAACGGATAAATTGAAAGAAATGAAGGTACGCAGTATTGGTCCCGCTAAAATGAGCGGCCGCGTCACTGCAGTGGAAGCGGTTGTGGACAATCCTTCAATCATCTACATAGGAACTGCATCCGGCGGGGTATGGAAATCAACCAGCGGGGGCACTTCCTGGAAGCCCGTGTTCGATGATGAAAAAGTCCAGAATATCGGGGCCCTGGCAATCACACAGTCCAATCCCGATGTCGTCTGGGTCGGGACCGGGGAAGGGAACCCGAGAAATTCCCTGAACCTGGGTGCAGGTATCTATAAATCCCTTGATGCCGGTAAGACATGGACCCTTATGGGACTGGAAAAGACACGGAACATCCACAGGATCATCATTGATCCCAGGGACGAAAATACCGTGTATGCCGGGGCGCACGGGAATCCCTGGACTGAACACCAGGAAAGGGGTGTCTACAAGACCACGGACGGCGGGAAAACCTGGGAAAAGATCCTGTATGTGGATACAAAAACCGGCGTGGCCGACCTGGTCATGGACCCGTCCAATCCAAACAAACTCCTGGCCGCGATGTGGCAGCACCGGCGCTGGCCCTGGTATTTTGAGAGCGGGGGACCCGGATCCGGGCTGTATGTCACCGTAGACGGCGGAAAAACATGGAAGGAACGGACCTCCAAAGACGGACTGCCTGAAGGTGATCTTGGTAGAATGGGACTGGCGATCGCCCCGAGCAACCCTGAAATCATTTACGCCCTGGTCGAAGCCAAAAAGAATGCGCTATACCGTTCAACGGACGGGGGACAAAACTGGAAAATGGTCAGTGAGGGGGATGATATCGGCAACCGGCCCTTCTATTATTTTGACATATACACAGATCCTGAGAACGAGAACCGGCTGTATACGATCTACAGCAATATCGGGGTAAGCGAAGACGGAGGAAAATCCTTCCGGCAGGTCGGGAGCAATATCCATTCCGACCACCATGCATGGTGGATACATCCGGAAGATCCTTCCTTTATCATCGAAGGGAATGACGGCGGCATGGCCATATCAAGGAACCGGGGTGAAACATGGCAGGACATCCAGAACCTGCCCCTGGGTCAGTGGTACCACATCCGGGTGGATAACGAGATCCCGTATAATGTTTACGGTGGACTCCAGGACAATGGCTCCTGGAGGGGACCTGCATATGTGTGGAGATCGGGAGGGATCCGTAATGAGTACTGGAAGGAACTTATGTTCGGCGACGGATTTGATGTTGTACCGGACCCGGACGATGCAAGGTACGGATACGCCATGTCCCAGGAAGGTAACCTTGGACGATACGACTATGTAACCGGGGCCTCGTACATGATCAAACCGACAGCCCCGGACCTGGAAACAAAATTGCGTTTTCACTGGAATGCAGCCATCGAGCAGGACCCCTTCGATAATTCCACCATTTACTACGGGAGCCAGTTCCTGCATAAAAGCACTGACAAGGGACTCACATGGGAGATCATTTCGCCTGACCTGAGCACCAATGACCCTGAAAAGCAGAAATACGGGAAAAGCGGGGGACTAACCCTCGATGTGACCGGCGCAGAGAACCATACATGTATTATCTCCATTGCCGTAAGTCCCCTTGAAAAAGGGGTGATCTGGGCCGGTACCGACGACGGAAATGTCCAGCTGACAAGGGATGGGGGAGAAAGCTGGACCAATTGTGCCGGCAAATTCCCCGGCCTTCCTGCAAACAGCTGGATACCACAGATACAGGCTTCCACTTACAATGCAGGCGAAGCATTCGTGGTCGCCAATAATTACAGGATGGGTGATTTTACCCCGTATGCATACCGCACCCGCGATTTCGGGGCAAGCTGGGAAAGAATTGTGGATGACCAGGATGTTTATGGTTATGCGCTTTCCATCATACAGGACCCGGTGGAGCCCAAGCTTGTATTCCTTGGGACGGAACACGGTCTCTGGGTAAGTATCGATAATGCTGGCAGCTGGACCCAGTGGAAGAACGGTTTTCCTTCGGTCTCCACCATGGATATGGTAATCCAGGAACGGGAGGCAGACCTGGTAATCGGGACTTTCGGGCGTGCGGTGTTCATTCTGGACGATATCCGCCCGCTCAGGGAGATTGCCGCCACAAGCGGTAAAGTTCTCGATCAGAAATTCAGCCTGTTTGAGGCACCGGAGGCCTACCTCGTTTCCGGAACCCAGCAGCCCCGCGGGATACACTATGCCGGGGATGCCACATTTATCGGAGAGAACAGGTCCGCAGAAGGTGCGGTACTGACATATTATCTCAGGGAAGACAAACAGAAGAAAGAAACAGGCACGCAGACAGGCGGTAAAAATTCCCGAAAAGGAAAACAGGGAGCCCGGCAAAGCAAGCCGGGGGAAAAACCCGGGACGGGTAAGGCCGTTAAATACGACAGCCTGGGCCTGCAGGTATACGACGGAGACAAGTTGATCCGTACACTGAAGTACCAGGCCAAACCGGGTTTGAACAGGGTAGGCTGGAGGCTACACAAGAAAGGGGTGGAATATCCTAATCCATGGGCCTCAAGGTACGGCAGGAGAGGAAGGTCCGGGAACCGCCAGGCCGAACCGGCGGGTTTTATTGTTATGCCTGGTGAATATAAAGTGGTGATGACATGTGGCGACCGGAAAGATTCCACCATGGTCACCGTAAAATACGATCCCAGGATTGAATTCGATCCTGCAGACCTGGAAGCCAAAGAAAAAATGTATAACGAGCTCAGCCGGCAGGCCGAAGCCCTTAATACGGCTACCAAACGCCTGAAAGAATCAAAGGAGGTTCTTGCAAAGGTTTCCGCACAGGTAAAGGGATCAAAGGATGAAAACCTTAAGAAGCTGGGTGAAGAGACGAAATCTGTCGGGGATTCCCTTAATGTCATATGGGAATTCGTCATGGGAAAGGAGGAAAAGAAGCAGGGTATCTCAGACTTTGACCAGCAGACCGTGATCATGCGGCTGTTCACTGCATCAAGGTACCTGCAATCCAGGCCCGGGGGACCGACAGAAACGGAAACAAGGCTGATGGAACAGGCAGACAGTGTAATTGAGCAGGCCCTGGATATGACCAACGCTTTTTATAAAGACACATGGCCGGATTACAGGAAGAAAGTTGAGGCGACGGATTTCAAGTGGTTCAGGGACTACGATCCGATCGAGGTAAAATAAAGCCGTAAAAGATAATTGCATTCTGGAAGGCACGTGATCCTGCAAGGGGATTACGTGCCTTTTTGCATTATGAATAGTGGCTGCCTGTATCCGCAAGCTTGATAATTTTGTAATTTTCTGTCTGGTTGCGTAAAATAAATTACACGGCTATCCGTCCACATTAACAGAAACGGAAGATCCGGACCGATGACAGCATCAGAAAGCCGATATATCAGCGAAGTAGCCAGCCGCGAGCAGGGGAGGCTGCTGAATTTTATCAGGCAGAAGATCGGAAGCGAGGAAGATGCCCGGGATATCCTGCAGGATGTGCTATACCAGTTCACGAAAGGATTTGAGGATATCCGGTCAACAGAAAGGATCACCAACTGGCTGTTCACGGTCGCGCGTAACCGTATCACGGATTATTACAGGAAAAGGAAACCGGAATCCTATTCCCATACGATGGTAACGGGCAAGGATGAGGAAGGGGCGCCCCTTATGCTTGTTGACATCCTGCCTTCCCTGACGAGGGATCCCGAGGATGAGATGATGAGAGAGGTGATCTGGAACGCCATCGAAAAAGCGCTGGATGAAATGCCGGGGGAACAGAGGGATGTGTTTATCTGGAACGAATTTGAGGACAGAAGTTTCAGGGAGATCTCCGGGATAACGGGAGAAGGTGTAAACACCCTTCTGTCAAGGAAACGTTACGCCATCCTGTTCCTCAGGAAAAAACTAAAGGAATTGTATAATCAACTTTAAAACAAATAAGTCATGAAGGCACGAGGAGTTTTTTACATCGGAAAATTTGTTGTTCTGGGATTCGCCTTCCTTGCACTGTTCACGTACGTGGTCATGCTGTTGTGGAACTGGCTGGTGCCGGAACTCTTTAACGGGCCTGCTCTGAATTACTGGCAGACCCTTGGAATTCTGATCCTTTCTAAGATCCTTTTCACGGGAATGGGGCCTCATCAAAAGAACGGTCACCCATGGAAGGACAAGTCATGGAAGCATGACACGTTCAAGTCGCACTGGAGGAAAAAGTTCGAGGAAAAAATGAACGGCAGGGCTGATACGGAATCAGTCCCTGATGAGCAGGCGAAGACCGGGGACTGATATTCCCGTATTTAACATTCGCAGCTGAGGGTATGCCGGGATCAACCCGTTCAGGGGAGAAAGACTATTCTACCAGGTCCCCTCTGTAAACATACCTTACACGGCCTTCGAAATCAACGGTATCAGATACACTGGTTTCGAGGATTCCTCTTGCCGTGAATGTAAACATTTCTTCAAGCAGATATTCCTGAAGATCATCACTGCTCAGGTCAAGTTCAACTGTGGTAACTCCCCTGGGTACGGTATCCCGCCAGGCAACCCGCTTGCTCCCCAATCCCGGGGTTTCCATGATCAGTTCAATGCTGGTTACCGGATCGAAGGTATATCCCGCGGTAAGCACCGTGATTTCTGCATCCGAGATTTTGACTGATTTAAGGTTTTCACGTGATAATCCTTCCTCTTCAAATAGTGAATCCAGGTTTGCATCGAATTCTTCATATGTGAAATCAGTTTCTCCAACTCCATCAGTGGGGACTATGGAAAACTCAAAAGGATACCATTCTCCGTTGAACTTCAGCAGATCTGCCAGCAGATCTTCGCAGCCAGATGAGAAAATAGTTGCCGCTGCAAAAACAATTAAAATAATCCTGTTCGTCTTCATATCAAAGGAATTTAAGATGTTTATGTATTTATATGCAATTTAATGACTATTTATTGAAATATCAATGAAATCCTCTACAATCTTCCTTTTACCTGGAATTTTACTTTAGCCTTCAGCACTATATCCTCCGAAACCCTTTCTCTGAGATATCCCTGAGCCGTGAGCATAAAGTTGTCTTCCCGGAAATAGGGGAGGACGTCATTCTCCGAGAGATCAAGTGAAAGACTCGCCTGGTCTTCCGGAACCGGGTTGGACCAGGCAATCAGGTCTTCACCCAGCGAATCGGTATACAGGGTAAGTTCAACGTATCTCAGGACATCAAAATCAGTATAATCCCCTGCTTCCGCCAGGCTCAGAACCGCTTCCTTCAGTATTACCTCTTCAATCCTGTCGTTGCTAATTCCTGCACTGGCGAGATCGGTATTAATATCATTCGGCACATACTCCTCGGCAAAAATATGAAAGCCCGTCCTGTCCGTTGCCTCCACCGAAAACTCCAGTTCGTAATAATCCGTATCAACTGATGTATAGATTTCCCCGACCGGGCTGCCGGATTTCTCACAGGAGCCTGCCGGTCCCGCAACCAGAATCATTAAAATCACCCTGAGGATATGTTTTCTTAAACCAGGCATTGTCATGGTTCCATCTCTAACATCAAATTTCAGCAATCTGAGCAGTAATAAAAAATGTTAGGGTACTAATCTATCCACAAGATCCAGGTTTTTGATGAATCTCCTCCCAAGGCAGGTGAAATTTACATAATTTTATACCGTTGAAAGGGTTAGATAAAATGATTTTCTCGGAATAAAACTCACTGATAAGCTGCCGGAAAAACCTTGCCGGCAGGGCATTCCCGGAAGCCATTAAAAGTAATGGCACGGTATTTGGAATTTAAACAGCAGAAAAACCGTTACAATAAAAACGAAGTCATGAAAACACTTAAAGCTATATTTATATTGACCTGGTTCCTGGCAGGTGCTGCAGCAGAAAGTTCTGCACCCGGCAAGGTGGAACCGGAATGGCCTAAAAAGCTGATTAAGGAAGAAGTCCAGATCTCAATCTACCAGCCCCAGGTTAACTCCCTGGAAGGCGATATGCTCGATGCAAGGGCTGCGCTGTCGGTAAAGCAGAAGGGACAGAAACTGGTTTTCGGCGCCATGTGGTTCAGGAGCCGCCTGGTTACGGATTTTGATACCCGCCTTGTCAGCCTGACGGATGTACAGGTTGAGTCGGTTAAATTCCCGGAAGCGGGTGAAGACGAAGAGGCTGCAATGATAAGCCTGCTTGAATCTGAATTTCAGGTGGCGGAGCTGACCTTTTCCCTCGACCGCCTGCTGACAACTCTCAAGATGGCGGAGGAATCCGTTGAATTTGCTGAGAAACTGAGTCACGACGCTCCCAAGATCATTTTTGAAGATGAAGCCGCAGTGCTTATCCTTATCGATGGGGAACCCATCCTGGAAGATATTGAAGATACCAGGATCCAGTACGTTGTCAACACGCCATATTACATCCTTTATAATAAGTCGGATGGATTCTTTTACCTGAAAGGGGGAGACTGGTGGTACAGGGCCGGACGTGTCGAGGACACCTGGCGGAAGATCGATAATCCTCCCGGCTCGATAACACAGATCACACCTTCCGATGAATCGTATGAAACCGATGTTGACTCCATTGCGCGGACACTCGATTATCCGCCCAAGATAGTACTGAGTAAAGAGCCTGCTGAATTGATCATTACGGACGGTGAACCGGATTTTGCTACCCTGGAGGGTACCGATCTTCTGTATGTCAGGAACACGGAGAGTGAAATTCTGATGGATATAAACACCCAGGAATACTTCCTGCTGATTGCAGGCCGGTGGTACAGTTCCGGATCCCTTGATGCAGACGACTGGCAGTTTGTGAATCCTGATGATCTTCCCGAATATTTTGCCGAAATCGCAACGGAGTCAGAAATGGGATCTATCCGTTCATCGGTTCCCGGCACGCGGGAGGCGAAAGAAGCCATGCTGGAAAATGAAATACCCCAGACTGCAGAAATAAACCGGAAAACCGCAAGCATTGATGTCAGTTATGACGGGAATCCGCAATTTGAAAGGATCCAGGGCACAGAGATGTCGTATGCGGTAAATACCGATAAGTCGGTTCTGTTTATAGACAACCGTTATTACGCAGTGGATAATGCGGTATGGTTCGTATCAGACCATGCCACGGGTCCCTGGGAAGTCTGTGTTTCGGTCCCCGATGACGTCCAGTCCATTCCCCCGGAATACCCTGTATACAATGTGAAGTATGTATATGTGTACGACTATACACCGAGTGTCGTATATGTAGGATATACTCCGGGATATCTGTATTCCTACCGATACCACGGAACCATCGTATACGGAACGGGATATTATTACAGGCCCTGGTATGGTGCATATTATTATCCGAGGCCGGTTACCTATGGTTACGGGGTTCATTACAATCCCTATACTGGCTGGGGGTTCTCGGTCGGGATAAGTTACGGCTGGATCGGGTACAGCTACCACAGAAGCCCTTACTATTATACAACCTGGTGGGGACCGGCAGGTTACCGCTACGGGTACAGGCATGGTTATTATCATGGATACAGCCGTTCCTACTACAAAGGTTACTACCATGGCTACAGTTATGGCGTATATGCAAGCAGCCGTTCGGGATACCGGTCCGGTTACAGGGACGGATATCACCATGCCCACAGCCACAATGTATATAAAAGCAGTCCCACCGGAGTCATCCATACCGGCACCAGGGCAAGTACATACGGATCGAGGCCCTCTTCAGGCGGTACAAGGTCTTCTTACAGTAAACCTGCTGCGAGTGATAAAAAGAACAATGTGTATACGGACCGTAACGGAAATGTATACAGGAAAAAAGGAGACAGCTGGCAGTCAAGGGAAGACGGATCCTGGAAAAAGAGCGAAATGCCCGACCGCAGCAGCTCAGAAAGCAGGTCCTCAACTTCCCGTACGAGAGAATCGGGGACCAGCACATCGGGCCAGCGCTCATCTTCGGCCGGTTCCTCAGCGGGCAGTCCTGAAAAGCGCTCTTCAGCATCAGGCTCAGCGGGAGCCAGTCGAAGCCGTACACAATCCTCGGGCAGCAACCAGGGGAGTGTTCATGGCAGCCGGCCGGATCCTAGGACCTCGGGACAAACCGGCCAGGAACTGAGAAAGGAATCCAAGGCCCGCAGCCAGGGAAGCCAGCGCAGTTATGACTACCACAGAAGTCAGCAGCAAAGAAAAAGTTCTGCTTCACCTTCGAGAAGCAGCAGTTCGTCGAAAAAATCAGGAACCAGCCGGAGTTCAAGCACCAGCAATAGCTCACGTTCAAAGCAGCCGGCAAAGACAGGCGGCCGCAAAAGGTAAACGCGGAAATAAGCTGCATGGAGTCAGAAGCCGGTCTCAGAAGCGCCTTCCCGGATTCTCCAGGCCGGATAAGAATTTAGCAGCAAGATCTCAGGAGAACAGGCTCAGTTGTTTATCAACGGGGCCTGTTTTCTTTTTAATCCTTTTCCTTTTTCCCTCTTTGCTCAGGATGGTCATTCCGCCGTATTTCCTGGAATCCCGTACTTCCCTGTCGATATATTTATTGAAATGCTCCGGGTTTGGTACGAAGTCTTTCTCAAGTTTGCAGAGAAGG
The DNA here is from genome assembly GCA_965603745.1 of uncultured Bacteroides sp. Taxonomy (GTDB): domain Bacteria; phylum Bacteroidota; class Bacteroidia; order Bacteroidales; family SM23-62; genus SM23-62. The sequence continues at coordinate 10,013 of CBFDEE010000016.1, forward strand.
GGGACCAATCCCTTTACAGCCCTCTGCCTGTCGTATACACCCAGTTTGGCGCGGTCGACAGCCCTTCTCAGGTACCGGAAGGTTTCATCGTAAACAGAGGTCTGTACAGGGAAAGGGGTTCCGTCTTTACCTCCGTGTGCAAATGAAAAGCGGGCCGGGTCGTTGAAGCGGGATGCAGTACCATGGATCACCTCGCTGACCAGGGTGAGGGACCTGAGCGTTTTCGGTCCGAGTCCCTCCAGCAGAAGAAGGTCCTCAAATTCCATGAATTTCCGGTCATAGGCAATGCTGAGGACTGTTCCCAGTTTTTTCAGGTCCACATCCCGGTAACTGACGTTATGGTGTGAGGGCAATACCATCAGGCGTATTTCATCCATCATCCTGGCAGGAGATTCATGGCTTATTTGCAGGATGCCGTTTCTTGCTCCTTCTGCATTCCTGTCCGTCAGGTTAAGTATCTGTCCCATATTCTCCCCGACGATGCATGTATGCGGTTCCTCGATAAAGGACCTGAGCTTCGATGAAAGCCAGTGATACCTGCGGGCCAGGCCTGCGGGACCGTTCATTCCCTGCTGCACTACGGACCAGTGTCCTGTATCCGAAATAATGAATGAATGAAGATATATCTGGAAACCATCCTGGATAGCCGTATTGTCAATCTTGGCCGAGAGCCTGCTGCAGCGTACCAGGGATTCACCGTTAAGGCCAGTACGGTCTGCGTATTCCAGCAACTCAAACGGTGTTCTCCGTGAATAGGATCCTCTTCCGCCGCATACATATAATCCGAGTTCCTTTGATATCGGATTAATGGCCTGCTTGAGGGCCCCCATTACAGAAGTTGTGATGCCCGAGGAATGCCAGTCCATTCCCAGGACGGACCCGAGTGCCTGAAACCAGTAGGGATCGCTTATCTTGCGGATAAATTCCTCCTTGCCGTATTCTGCAACAATGGATTCCGTGATCGCCCTGGCCATTCTTGCCATTCGTTCATAAAGCCAGGCAGGAACCCTGCCCTGGTGCAGGGGAAGATCCGCCAGTCCGCTTCGATTCATCATAATGATTAGATATTAATCAAATAATTTGACTATATTATAATCATTATATTTTAAACTACAAACTTTTGCGGGTAAAAATCCGGTTGCAGAGTAAAAACCCAGGTGTTTATTAAGGCTGTCTACTTCTTCTTCTTCATGCGTGAGGCACGGCCGCTTCCGCTGAAGATGATACCGGCGCCGATAACGAATCCGAAGTTATACCAGCCGCCATTGTTGTGCACCTCGTACATATGTATCCCGTCCGTAAAAAGGGATACAAAGAAGGTGAAAGGTGCGATGAACCCATGCCAGAGTCCCCTGAGAAAACCTGCGGTAACGCCGAAATCATCGGCAACGCCTTCTGCAGGGTTACCGCCTGCAAAGCATGAGGTCAGGATAAGCATGAAAAGCAGAATGACTGCCGGTAGAATGATCTTGTTTTTCATTGTCTGATATTGAGTGGTTTTTATAAAAGGGTATCTCCAAAGCCTGAAAATAGGAAAAAGCTCCGAATATCCTTTCCTGCAGGGCAGGTATTTATGATATCCGGCAGCTTTTCCTTGATAATAATTATTACTCAGTAGGTACTTACTTCATTGTCGTTACTAATTTCCCTGTCCTTTGATCTGTTAAAACAGGAATCCGATCCTGAAGCCCCAGTTGAAAGCCAGAGGGACGTCATTTGTCCCGACGGCAAAGTAATAAGGCCAGTCATCCATGCCTTCAGCACTGGAATAACCGTATCCGAGCCCGAAAAACAGATCCACAAGGAAAACATCCGAGAAGACCCACTGTTTCCCGATATTCAGCATTATAGCCATCTTTGTTACATTCCTGTCTTCTGTCCTCAGCGAATAGGAGGCAAAGGCAAGTTCCGGCCGCACATAACCTCCTTTGAGGATGTGTGCATAGCGCATGCCATCGAGATAGAAATCCGGACTGCGTATGAATTTATACCCTGCCTTGATTCCCAGCCCTGCTGCATCACCCGGATTATTGAACCCGAGCCCGATGATTCCGATCGATGCCTCGACTGACTGTCCGGGTTTTAAGGCCCGTTCATACGAAAATCCGGTAACTCCGTTAATAGGGGTCAGGAACTCCGCTTTTATTGCATTCTTTTTCTGAATCAGGAACAGGTCGGCTGAATTTTCCTCAGCCGAAGCTCTGGCCATTTCCGCATGGTCGATGACCAGTTCCTGCCCGTTGGCAAACACTATCCGCTCAACCTTTGATTTTGCAATGGTGAACCGGACTTCGTGGTTGTATTCTGCAAGAGTGTATGCTATCTCCTCTGATCCGACCTCTGCTACCTTGCAGCTGATGGTTTCCCCGTCCCGGGTTATGATCCTGTCTTCCTGGGCCTGCAGGTTCATACAGCAGGCTGAAACAAGTAAAAACACGATTAATGTAATGGTTGGTTTCATGACGATAAAGTTTAGGGGTGCAGGCGCTCTAGCAGCCTGACACCTGTCTGGTTTATATATACTATATCTGTTTCTCCTGGCAAACCTTCCGGGTCAGCCAGGATGATCAATGCGGAGCGTTTGAGAAATCGATTGAACGGTAGACCCAAATCAATTTCCGTGCCACAATATGATCGCTGAAGAGCAGGGTAAACCTTATCGGTTCTGCTTTGCATGATACTTGCTTACTTCCTTGGCTTGATTGCACTGATCTCTCCCTCTGCCTTGCTGAAGATCTCGGATGATCCGGCACCACAGCTTATGATTGTTTTCATACCGTTGTCCACAGAGGCTCCCGTAAACAGGACCTGCTCCCTGGATACATGATAGATGTTACCAGAAGTGGGATTGGGTCCCGTTGGTACGAATACGGTAAACACCTCCCCATGGTCCTCCGTGATAAACCCGGTCATAAGTGTTCCAGTATTGAAAAGATTTACCAGGACTACCTGTGAAAAGAATGACTTGTTTTTCCCGAAGAACTGCATAACGGTTTCCCGTGCTATACGGTACCCGGGGATCTTCATCAGGTATCTTTTCTCAAAGGCTTTTTTAAAGAACCGGCCAATGCGGGTCTGTATTATGATCCCGATAAAGAAAAAGGTCAGCAGGATGGCGGCAAAAACTATCAGGTATATGGACAGCTCGATCCATTTTGAATCTACAAGAAGGTGGATGGTAAAGAAGTCAACGATCGGCCTCAGGTATTTGCCGATCAGGTTTATAATCCATCGGAATACCATTATGACGAAAGCCAGCGGCAGGATAGCTGCCAGGCCCCCCAGAAGGGTTGTGTTAATGTATTTCAGCATATTTTTATGGTTTGGTTTCTTATGTATTTCTTCCCGGTCAACCAAAATTAAATGTAAATTTTGGCTTGTGCCCGCTTTTTTCAGAAAAAATACATGATACCGCGGGACTCTCCCGGTATATTGCCATCCGTGTCAATACCGACAGGTACCGGAAGGTGCTGGGGGACATCGAAGAAGAATGGAACATCCTGGCTCCCGGCCGTTCCTTTGAGTACAGCTTTCTTGAAGACGAACTGGATGATATTTACAGTAATGAGGATAAATTCGGAAAATTTTCCATCATGCTGGCCTTCCTGATCACCGGCTATCGGGCAGTTCTGTTGGCCTCCCGCAATCCTGCAGATACACTCAGGCATGAGTAAATGAACATTACCGGCCGGGTGGATATTACGTAAGCAGGGAAAGGACAAGTGCCGGCTTATACGCCTGATTCGTAGTTTGTGACTTCGGCGATGAACTGATGGATGAATCCTGCAATGAGTCCCTCGGTCACATAGGACGGCTCAATGGTAACCATGTGTTTGCGCAGCTGACTGGAGATCTGGAGGTCTTCCCAGTAAGGAAATTCAAACCATACGTTGATCTTTCCCGAGATCATCTGCGAGAATCCAAGTTTCGCCCCGATCTTAATGTACTGCCGGGTTTTCCCGTCGTCCCCAGCCTCGCTGATCCCGCTGGGGGTGTCTTTGATCTTCATAACGATGGTTTCCAGGTTCTTCTTCCCGTCAGATAACTGTACCTCCCAGTCAATCTTCTTGAAATTCTCCTGTACCGATTCCAGGGTTGATTTGATCTTTTCCTTCACAGCAGAGGTCCACATATCCCTTCTTCTGTTCACATTCTTAAGGTGGGTTTCGTATATGAAGGTATTCTCCTGTATCGTAGTCAGTTCAAAATTTAAAATTTCCATCTCAGTGTTTATTTAAGATTTCCCGTCCATATAAAATTAAGAAATTCTGGCAAACTTTTAAAGAGCCATATTCTTTGCAGGAAAATTATCAAAAAACATATAAGCCACCCTGCTTCCTGACCCAACCTGAAAGGCGGACAGTTATTGATATGCCGGGAACCTTGCAGACTCTTTTATTATTTATAATTTTGATGACCTGATATCACTGCAACTGTATGATTTCCATCGCAAAAAGATTTTCGGCTTCGGAAGAACTTGCCAATGCACTTTCTCATTTCATGGGCGCCCTTCTGGCCTGCGGGGGACTGGTACTGATGGTGGTATTTTCAGCCATCCGCGGCAATGCATGGCACGTGGTCTCAACCTCGGTTTTCGGTGCAACAATGCTGATCCTTTATACCTCATCGGCCTTTAACCACTGGCTGAAGCCCGGCAGGGGCAAGGAGTTCTTCTTTAATTTTGATCAGGTTGCCATATTCCTTCTTATAGCCGGGACCGTTTCGCAATTCTTTGCCGTATTTTTCCACCTTATACCGCCGAAATAAGATACCCGATGAACA
>CBFDEE010000017.1:0-14709 GCA_965603745.1 uncultured Bacteroides sp.
ACAGAAAGTTAAAAGCATTAGTTTAGTTGAAAGGCCTCAGGCTGGAATTGTAGATCTCTGGGAAGAAATACCTGATTTTGCAAAGGAAATGAGATCTCTTGGAATAAACAAAGATAACGAAGTCGTGGAATCGGCAGAAATATTAATAAAATACCACGGCTATATAACAAGAGAAAGAAAACTTGCTGAGAAAATTAAAAGACTGGAAAAGATTAAGATAGACGATGCTATTGATTATGAAAGTTTAAACTCAGTTTCTACTGAGGCTAAACAGAAATTAAAAAAAATTCGCCCGAAAACAATTGGACAGGCAAGCAGGATAAGCGGTGTCTCCCCTGCAGATATTTCTGTTCTGCTGGTGAAGATAGGCAGATAAATGTTCCACGTGGAACATAATTAAAACGGCTGAAGAATGGATAAATGCAAACAGATTAAAGATTCGATAAGGACAATCCCTGATTTTCCGGAAAAGGGCATTTTATTCAGGGATGTGACCACACTGATGAAAGATAGAAAGGCGTTTGGATTGTCCTGTGATTGTTTGCTGGCTGCTGCAAAGGACTTATTCCCGTTTGATATGATTGCCGGCATTGAGTCCAGAGGATTTATATTCGGATCCATTCTGGCAAACAAAACAGATAAAGGATTTGTCCTGGTAAGAAAGCCGGGGAAACTGCCTGCCAGGGTTTTGTCGGTGGACTATGAACTTGAATATGGTACCGATACGGTTGAGGTACATGTTGATGCAGTTGAAAAAGACCTGGTTTATCTTGTTGTTGATGATCTGCTTGCCACCGGAGGTACGGCAGAAGCTACATGCAGGCTGATAGAAAAAGGAGGTGGAATAGTGGCTGGATGCCTGTTTCTGGTTGAGCTGCCGGATCTTGGAGGGAGGCAAAAATTACACAAAAATAGAGTGGTTTCGATCGTTCAGTTTGAAGGAGAATAGAAAATATGAATACATAAAATCTCTTGTTGAGGTACTTCCAAATAAATCGGGTGTTTACCAGTACTTTGACGGACAGGGAAGAATACTATATGTAGGAAAGGCCAGAGACCTGAAAAAAAGAGTATCCTCGTATTTCACAGGATCAAAGAAGGAGAGCTATAAGAAAAACGTACTGGTAAATAAAATTGAAGAAATAAGGCACATTGTAGTAGAATCTGAATCCGATGCTCTTCTCCTGGAGAATAACCTGATTAAAGAACTCCAGCCCACATACAATGTTCTGTTAAAAGACGATAAGACATTCCCGTGGATATGTATTAAAAACGAAGATTTCCCGAGAGTTATTTATACAAGAAACAGGCTCGGGGACGGATCATTATACTACGGCCCCTATACTTCGGTTGTAATGGTAAAGACCATTCTTGAGATGGCAAGGACACTGTTCCCATTAAGGAATTGCCGGCATAATTTAAGCAGGGAAAATATTGAACAGGGAAAATTTAAGGTATGCCTGGAATTCCATCTTGGAAATTGCATGGCCCCCTGTGTGGGTATGCAGGAAAGCGGGGATTATATGAACTCAATAGAACAGGTAAAGAAAATACTGGAAGGAAACATAAAAAAAGTCTCGGCATACTTGAGGAAATTGATGAATCAATACGCCGCAGAATTCAAATACGAAGAAGCACAGTTGTTGAAAGACAAACTGGAGATCCTCGATAAATACAGGAGCAAATCAACAATCGTAAATCCGAAAATACGGAATGTGGATGTTTTCTCATTTATGGAAGAAGGAGATTATGCATTTGTGAATTACCTGAAGGTGATAGAGGGGGCGATTGTCCAGGCTCACACCCTGGAGATGAAAAGAAAAATGGATGAAAGCAGGGAAGAGCTTCTGTCTCTGGCCATCATTGATGTGAGGAATAAAACGAATAGTGATTCCGCTGAAATAATTGTTCCTTTTCGTGTGGACTTACCTGTGGAAGGTTTACGCTTTACTGTGCCGCAGCGGGGGGATAAAAAACATTTACTTGAATTGTCGGAAAGGAATGCGAGGATATACAAGATCGAGAGGAAAAAAAGAATTGAAAATTCAAAAAAGGGATCACAAAGCGAAAGAATTCTTAATACTATAAAGAAAGATCTGAGGCTGAAGAATATGCCCGTACATATAGAGTGCTTTGACAATTCAAATTTAATGGGAGCAAATCCTGTTGCAGCATGTGTGGTTTTTAAGAATGCAAAGCCGGACAAGAAAGAATACCGGCACTATCATATTAAAACTGTCAGGGGGCCTGATGATTTCGGTTCAATGAGGGAAATTATAAAAAGGCGTTACAGCAGGTTGATAAAAGAAAAAAAGCCACTGCCACAACTGGTTATTGTTGATGGTGGCAAAGGCCAGCTGAATGTTGCTGTAAGCAGTCTGGATAAACTGGGACTAAGGGGAAAAATTGCTGTCATCGGGCTTGCCAAAAGGCTGGAAGAGATTTATTTTCCGGGAGACAAGGTCCCGCTTTATATTGATAAGAATTCAGAAACCCTGAGGTTAATTCAGCAGTTGAGAAACGAAGCACACCGTTTTGGAATTGCTTTCCACAGAAAAAGCAGGGAAAAATCTATGACAGTTTCGGAACTGGATAATATCAGAGGGATAGGAGAAAAGACGCGGGCCCTGCTTTTACAGAAATTCAGTTCAGTTAAAGAAATTAAATCCGCTGATACCGAGGAGCTTGCAGGAGTAGTGGGAAGAAAGAAAGCAGAAATACTGAAAGTTCACTTTTTACGGTCAACGACATAATTGACCAGATCCCTCAAGGCTTTATTGTGTTCATTATCAGGAAATTCTGCTAAAATCCCCAGTGCTTCATCACGATAATTGATCATTTGTTCGGTAGAGTATTCAAGGCCGTTATTTGAGATGGCAAATTCAATTACTTCCTGAACTTTTTTTGAATTATTATTATGCCATTTGATGGTTTTTATTATTTGCCGGCGTTCTGAATTTCCACAGTTTTCGAGTGCATATATTAAGGGAAGTGTGAATTTTTTCTCTTTTATGTCGTTCCCGGTTGGCTTGCCAATCATTCCCTTTTTCTGGTAGTCAAAAAGATCGTCTTTTATTTGAAATGCCATTCCGGTCTTTTCTCCGAACAGCCTCATTTTTTCAGTAAGTTCTAGGTTTTTGCTGGAGGACCATGCTCCACATGCAGTACAGGCAGCAAAAAGAGTCGCGGTTTTTTTCCGGATGATCTCAAGGTATTCTTCCCGGGTTATATTCAGTTTTCTGGATTTTTGTATCTGGAAAAGTTCTCCTTCACTCATTTCACGGACGGCATCGGAAACAAGCCGAAGCAGTTCGTATTCATTTTTCTCAACAGAGAGAAGCAACCCTCTGGACAGAAGATAATCCCCCAGAAGCACAGAAATTTTTGGTTTCCAAAGTGCATTGATGGAAAAGGAACCACGTCGCTCATAGGATTCATCCACAACGTCGTCGTGAATAAGGGACGCCGTATGCAGCAATTCGATTAGGCTGGCGGCATTATATGTGGATTCTGTAATACCCCCAGAAAGTCCCGCGCTAAGAAATACGAACATCGGCCGGATCTGTTTCCCCTTTCTGCGCAGCAAATAATTGGTGATTATGCTCAACAGGGGAATTTTACTTTTCATGGCTTCACGAAAATGCTTTTCAAATTTTTGCATTTCCTGTTTAACCGGTTTTCGGATTTCTTCGAGGGGGGACATCCGCTGGGGATAGTTTAGTACTGTGGTAAAAATAGGAATAAAATAATTCAATACCCCGGCACAGTAAGTAGAAACATTCTAAATCTCTGATATTTACACATATGTGAGCACTTTTTCACGAAGACAATATATTAATGATTATATATTAATATATTTGTATTTGTTAATAAAGTTAATTTCGCAATACTTGTCACGGATAAAATTCTGAGACAGAATGTTAAAGACCAATCAATGAATAAAATACCTTATCGGAAAATGAAATTTGATAAATTAAGTCCCGAAGAGATGGAGAAAGCAGCCAGCATGCTGAAAGCAATTGCACACCCGATGAGAATTGCCATTTTAAATTATCTTGAAGACGGCAGGAAACTAACTGTTACAGAAATACATGAACTTTTGCAGATTGAGCAGTCAACCACCTCACATCACTTGGGTATACTGAAGGATAAAGGTGTTCTTGCGTCGAAAAGGGATGGCAAAAACACGTATTATTTCCTGAAGCACGAAAACCTGAGCAATATTGTCGATTGCATCAGTCAGTGTGCCTGTATATAGTATCACATGGCAAACATCAGGGTAACCCGGAGTTTTACATTTGAGATGGCACATGCCCTTTGGAATTATGACGGCCCCTGCCGAAACATACACGGGCACTCATACAAATTGTATGTTACCGTATCGGGAAAGGCTAGCAGGGACACCGACAGCTCAAAACTGGGTATGGTTATGGATTTCTCCGATTTAAAAAAGATCGTAAAGACCCTGGTTGTTGATGTGTTTGACCATTCCGTTGTTATAAACTCCAGGGCAAGCCAGCCCGAGATAGAAAGGGTCGAGCAGATGTTTGATAAGTTTTACGTGGTCGATTATCAGCCCACATGTGAAAATCTTGTTACGGATATGGCAGCCAGGCTTGTTGGTGCCCTTCCCGATAATGTGTCTCTTTTCAGTTTAAAGCTGGTAGAAACCGAAACATCGTGGGCCGAGTGGTTTGCTTCGGATAATTTGTAAATCCCGGCATCCGGAAGCATTAGAAACAGATGATCTAAATCGGGCAGAATTTTTTAAATTGCCGGATGGAACAGAAAAAACTGTTTTTGCTGGATGCATATGCTCTGATATTCAGGGCCTATTATGCTTTTATAAGAGCGCAGATGATCAATTCAAAAGGATTGAATACATCTGCAGTTTACGGATTTACTGCAACACTGGAAGAAATAATCCGCACCGAGTCCCCATCACATATCGGGGTTGTGTTTGATCCCCCGGGTCCCACATTCAGGCACAAGAAATTTCCGGAATACAAAGCTAATCGTGAAGCAACACCGGAAGAAATAAAACTATCCGTACCATGGATCAAGAAAATACTGGAAGCGTTCAATATTCCTGTTATTGAAGTTGAAGGCTTTGAAGCCGATGATGTCATTGGAACCCTTGCAACAGAAGCAGGGGAAAAGGGGTTTAATGTATACATGATGACTCCGGATAAAGATTATGCCCAGCTGGTGAATGATAATGTGTTTATGTATAAACCGAGACGTTCGGGAAATGAAGCGGAGGTAATAGGCAGGCAGGAAATTAAAAATCTTTTTAACGTGGACGATCCCAGGCAGGTGATCGATGTAATGGCTTTATGGGGCGACAGCTCTGATAACATTCCTGGTGCGCCCGGAATAGGTGAAAAAACGTCAAAAAAGCTTATATCAGAATATAAATCCGTTGAAAATCTTTATGAACACCGTGACGAATTAAAGGGAAAGCTGAGAGAAAGCATCACTCAAAACAACGACCAGATTAGACTGTCCAAGGAACTGGTTACAATACGGCTGGATGTGCCGGTTGAATTTGATGAAAACAAACTGGCTTTCGGTGGAGCCAGGCCTGAAGAACTCAGCGCAATTTTCCGGGAACTTGAATTCAAGACTCTGGCAAACAGAGTTATATCCGCACTCGATTCACCCGGGGATGCACTTGAGGATTTGTCGGGGGCCGGGGGGACTTCCGGTATTGGGTTTTCAGGGCAGGGAGATCTGTTTGAAAACTCAATTGTCAGCATGAGTGAAGTTTCGGAATTGAAATCGATTGAAAACGTGGAACATCGATATGATTGTGTCGATACTCTTGGAAAAATAGAAAAACTGGCAGAGGAATTAAGGAAAGTAAAAGCATTTTGTTTTGATACCGAAACCACCGATATAAATGCCCTGGATGCAGAACTTGTCGGACTGGCATTTTCATGGGAACCGAACAAAGGGTGGTACCTTCCTGTACCCGAAGAAAGAGAGAAAACTAAGGAAATACTTGAAGCATTCAGACCCGTTTTTGCAGATGAAAGGATAATGAAAGTCGGACAAAACCTGAAGTATGATATACAGATTTTGAGAAATTACGAGATTTCTGTAAAGGGGGTGTTGTTCGATACTATGCTGGCCCATTATCTGTTACAGCCGGAACAGAAACACGGACTTGACTTTCTTGCAGAAACGTATCTGGAATACCGCAATATACCAACGGAGGACCTGATCGGAAAAAAAGGGGGTCAACAGGGAAGTATGCGGGATGTGCCGATTGAGAAAATATGTGATTATGCCTGCGAGGATGCAGACATTACCTGGCAACTGTACCTGATCATGAAGGATGAAATCGGGAATGCGGGACTTAATAACCTGGCTTTCGAGATTGAATTTCCCCTGGTTTCAGTACTGTGCAGCATGGAGAAAGCGGGGGTAAAACTGGACAGGGAATCACTTGACCGGTATGCCAAAGTGCTTGAGTCTGAATTGCTTGACCTGCGTGATGAAATATATGATATGGCAGGTATAGAATTCAATATCTCTTCTCCAAAACAATTGGGAGATGTACTGTTTGAAAAACTGAAAATAATCCCGGACGCAAAAAAAACTAAATCAAAGCAGTATTCAACGAGCGAAGATATCCTTGTAAAGCTGGCGGATAAACACCCGGTAATAAACAAAGTGCTGGAATTCAGGACCCTGAAAAAACTACTTTCCACGTATGTTGAAGCTCTTCCGAGGATGATAAATCCGCGGACAGGATTAATCCACACTTCTTATAACCAGGCAGTGGCTGCTACAGGAAGGCTAAGTTCAAATAATCCGAACCTGCAGAACATACCCATACGTGAAGAAAAAGGAAGGGAGATACGCAAAGCCTTCATTCCGAGAACCGATGATAATATTATCCTTTCTGCTGATTATAGCCAGATTGAACTGAGGCTGATGGCACACATGAGTGGTGATCCGCTGATGATTGAGGCATTTCAGAAAGGCGAAGATATTCACAACGCAACAGCTTCCAGAATTTTTAACAGGCCGGCGGAAGAGATCACAAGGGAACAGCGGGGAAAAGCCAAGACCGCTAATTTTGGGATAATTTATGGAATATCGGCTTTTGGGCTTGCCCAGCGTATGAACATACCGAGAAAGGAAGCAAAAGAGCTAATAGACAGTTATTTTAATACATACACAAGAGTAAGGGAATACATGAATGAATGCATTACCACAGCAAGGGAGAACGGGTATGTTGAAACCCTGCTTGGGAGGAGAAGGTACCTGCGCGATATACTTTCCAGAAATGCTGTTGTCCGCGGTTTTGCAGAGAGGAATGCAATTAATGCTCCCATACAGGGTTCGGCAGCCGATATTATCAAAATTGCAATGATCAGGATTCAGAATCTTCTGGACCAATCAGGCTACATAAGCAAAATGATCATGCAGGTCCACGACGAGCTCGTTTTCGATGTTTATGAACCCGAAAAGGAGGAAATCAGCAAGTTGGTGGTGAGGGAGATGGAAAATGCATATAAATTGTCCGTTCCCCTGGTAGTGGACCATGGATCCGGCAATAACTGGCTGGAAGCTCATTAGAAACCATAAATCATCAGATATGGCCATTAAGGTATATTATCTGGGCATACTTGCCGATACGGCCGGCAGATCCGTTGAAGAAATAAAAAAGACAGAAGCAAAATCCGGGGTGCTTGAATATATACTTGAAAAGTATCCGGAGTTCCGGAAACTCAGTTTCGTAGTTTCACACAACGGATCGATAACGCATGAAGACCCTGAGATAAAAGAGGGAGACCGGATAACCCTGATTCCTCCTGCTCCCGGCGGATAGCAAATTAATGAAGCAATGGCTGACTGCGGGCATGAATGGCCGCAGCAGGCATATTCAATGTGCTGAGATAAAGATCAGGCTGTGCAAGGATCTCAACAGCTTTATCAACTTCGGCGTCGTTTTCTAGGGATGCCTGGACCCGTCCCCACTGGTAATAATAGCGAACCGTAATTTCTTCCTTAAGCAACTGCATAATCTCATCACTGAAGGTATTCAGGTCTTTATCGTTATTGTGGGCCAGTTTATCTTCCAGGGCATCAAATTCATCCTCTGCCAGTTCGAAGTATTTCTCTCGTTTTGCCATATCGATGAGCTTCTTAAGGGATTCTTCACTATGTGTTTCATAGGTAAAATCGCGGGAAGACACAAATTGCTTGAAATCAGCGTAATCCTCTGCAGAAATCTCAAGATCGCCGATCGGATCAATTCCCTCATGGCTGGCAGCGAATGTGGTTACGTAATCAAAAATGATGTTTTTTGTGATAATGGCAATACTGATCTGACTGAGCGTTTCGGGTTCTGTTTTGATGTCCGGCTGTATTCCCCCGCCATCGTAGACTGTTCTTCCGTTTCTGGTAAGGTATTCGGAAATAAGAGAATCGGGGATACTCCCGACACTGCCGTCTTCATTGCGTTTTGAATAGTCAAGTGCCTGTATACAGCGGCCGGAGGGGATATAGTATTTTGCAGTAGTGACCTTCAGGCGGCTGTTATAGCTCAATTCCCGTGTAGTCTGAACAAGCCCTTTTCCAAAGGTCCGCTGGCCGATTATAACTGCCCTGTCAAGATCCTGCAGCGATCCTGCAACGATCTCTGATGCAGAGGCAGATCCCCTGCTGACGAGTACGGCAAGAAATAATGATGTATCGACCGGCATATGGCGAGTACGGTATTCCTGGTCCCATTGTTTAACCCTGCCCCTGGTACTGACAATCTCCTGGCCCTGTGCGACAAAAAGGTTTGCCACATCCACTGCTTCGATAAGAAGTCCCCCGGGATTACCCCTCAGGTCAAGCACGACAGCTTCGAGGCCGGGATTTTTCATAAGTTCGGTAAGGGCGGCACTGGTTTCATTGCCTGCCCCGGTCGTGAAATTTGAAAGCCGGATATAACCGGTGATTTCGTTCAGCATACCGTAATAAGGCACATTGGAAATAGTGATCTTGTCCCTGACCAGGGAGAATTCCAGGTCCTCACTGTGTCCGTATCTTCTGACGGTTATGGTAAGCGGAGTATTGGGCTTTCCTTTTAGTCTGTTGCTTATCTGACTGATATCCAGGTTTTTCATGGAATTTCCGTCAATTTCCATAATGCTGTCTCCCGCACGGAGACCGGCACGGGCAGCAGGAAATCCGTCATATGGTTCGGCAATGATTGCATAATCACCATTCCTGCGGATCAGGGAGCCTATTCCCCCGTATTCTCCCGTTGTCATGAAATTAAAATTTTCACGGTCCGATTCAGGGATATAGGTTGTATAGGGATCCAACTCCTTCAGCATACCGTTGATACTGTTTTCGACAAGTTCTTCCGGATTTGTTTCGTCCACGTAAAACAGGTTCAGTTCCCGGAAAAGAGAATAATAAATCTCCAGGCTTTTTACCAGCTTGAAATCATCACCGGAAAACGACAGAAACAACACAGAACTGGCCGGGATAAGTACGATCAGAAGAATAACAGTAATTCTCTTTCTAAATTTCTTTCTACTCATGACAGGGTATTGGGTTCAATGGAAAAACAAATATACAGGATAATAACGGATATGGGGATTAAAAGGTTTGAAACAGCGCTTTTTTAACTTTTTTTTACATTATCAGATTACCCGGTTTTTCGTATTTAAGATACCTACCGGGGATTTACCGCAGATGAAATTCAAACGGGACACTGACCTGTATGGGGGCGGGAATCCCGTCTACCTTTCCGGGTGACCAGCGGGGGAATTTTTGCGTTACCCTGAGAGCTTCATTATTGAAAAATTCATGGTCACCGTTTACTACCCGGGGACTTCTGACAAATCCCTCCTCATCGACGGTAAACAGGATAATAACGGCTCCTTCAAGCCCTTCCCTGCGGGCTTCGGGAGGGTATTTTAATTCCTTTCTGATGAATTTACGCAATGCTTCATGACCTCCGGGAAATTGCGGCATTACGATGTAGGGAAAGTAATCGACCAGCTCGCCTTCTTCTGAATAACAGTTGCCTTCGATGAACCGGCCATTTTCGTAGTAGTCATTACGTATCATCTGTCCGCCAGGATAGAAGGACTGAAAGTTACCGTGCTTTTCCCCGATATAATAACCTGCAATAAGTTTAAGACTGCCATCTTCCCGCCAGGACCTGTATTCGCCATTTAGCAGTCCCGCCCGGAATTCCTGGTAAGATTCTTCCTGTCCTGAAGAATACCATTCACGCAGAGTACCATGCAGGATATTATCCCTGTACCGGCATTCCATCTGTTTATTGCCGTTCTCATACCAGTATACAAAATGACCATCCTTATTATCGGGCCGGATGGATTTATAGGTGCCGGTCATTTGTATCTGTCCCCCGGGGAAATAATCCTCGACATAAAAACGGAATTCTTCCGAAGAATCAACTGAAACGTAACGATAATAATGTGCCTCTGCCTCTGTTGTCTGATTCCAGTTATTGTCAAAATACATAGTGTCAAGCACCTGGGAAACACCATGCAATGGTATCATTAATAGCATTATTTGTATACACCTTTTGAACATGGGCACTAGGGAAGGTTATCTGCAATTTTGCGCAGAAGTTCAGAGATAACTGCATTTACTCTGTCGAAAGATATAAATTCGTCTGACAGGAATAATATGATAAGGGATATTCTGAGGTTCTTCTCCCCGAGAGGTTCATAGATAATTGCTTTATTCAGACGGTAGGATTCTCTGATTCTTCTTTTCATCAGGTTCCTGTCAACGGCACGCCTGAACTTTTTTTTGGGAACGGAAACAGCCATACGGACAGGGAATTTCTGCCTTGTGTCCTCTGAGATATCCCAGTAAATCTTGAGTGGAAATCCGGATACGGTCCGCCCGGTCTTCAGCAGTTCCTGTATGGTAAAAGTGCTTTTTAAGCGTTCTTCTTTACCCAATGAATATTCAGCGGCCATATCTGTCCTGTCTGGCAGTGAGCCACAAAGTTAAACAAAGATTACTTCTTGGAATTCCTGTTGTGTGATTTAATATACTGGTCCAGGGCCATGGTCATGGAAGGTGCCTCCGGCATGGGCGCTCTGACATCAAGCCTGAAACCAGCTTCTTCAACTGCACTGGCAGTTGTGGTACCGAACGATGCAATCTTAATGCTGTCCTGTTTGAAATCAGGGAAATTCTGCATGAGGGATTTGATACCTGATGGGCTGAAGAAAACAAGCATGTCGTAATCATCGACGGGAAGATCCGCCAGATCACTGCAGACCGTACGGTATATTATGGCCTTTGTGAATTTGATTTTCTGATCTTTAAGGGTGTTGGGGATCTCTTCTTTGTGAAGATCGGAGAGAGGAACCAGGAAGCTTTCTTCCCTGTGTTTGTGGATCAGGTCCATAAGATCGGAAAATCTGCCGTTACCGTAAAAGATCTTGCGCTTACGGTAAACGATATACTTCTGCAGATAATATGCCGTTGATTCGGAAAGACAGAAGTATTTCAGGGTGTCAGGGACTGTGATTCTAAGTTCTTCACAGATCCTGAAGAAATGATCGACAGAGGTTTTGCTGGTAAATATAACAGCGGAATGCTCCAGAATATCAATACGTTCATGTCTGAATACCTTTCCGGGAATTCCTTCGACATGAATGAATGGCCTGAAATCTACCTGCAGATTATTCTTGTCAGCTAATTCGAAGTAAGGGGACTTTCCGTTTTCTGGATTTGGCTGGGAAACAAGTATTTTCTTAATCTTCATGAAACTATCATTTAAACCTATCCTGCCTGTACCGACGAAGAAAAAAACCTGTAAAAGATCAATAATGGTAAAAATTCAAGGGTACAAAGGTATAAAATCAAATAAAATATTAAAACATCTTTTTTATTTAGTACAATTTTAAGTCCCCTGATCAACCGCAAGATAAATGCTGCAACTACGAGCAGCCCGGAAAGATATACAAAATAAATACGAAGATCATCACGGATATAGGCAATCCCGATAACGATAACCAGCAAATAAATGCCCAGGTTTTTATAGATCATCAACAACTGGTGCAGGTATTCCCTGAATTCATCGCGTTTATGGAATACATGGCCCACGGCATGAGAAATTAAGAACCTGAAGATTAAAAGCCCGGAGAGTGTACCTGCATAAACCAGCCAGGACAGAATGTCTTTCAGGGGAAGAAAGCGGATATTGAAAAACCCGGTGACCAGGTATACTGCCGTTGCCCCGATGAGGATGAAATTCAGGTTAAGGGCGAAAGCCACCCTTCTGGAAAAAATATTCTGGTCCCGGAGCAGCTTTGCAGACAACTGGTAATTGGCAAGGGACTGGATGGTATTATCAAAGAATTTATTATAGAAAAGCTTTAACCAGGCAAGCAATACCAGGCTTATGATAAAAATTCCAAGCAGCCAATCGGGCCGGAGGTTATGAGAAAATTCAGTATCCACCTGCCTGCTAAGGGAGACAGATTCCATGGTACCCTGGCTTGCTGATGAATCACGCTGTTCCAGGAACACGGGTTTCAGGGTGTCCCGCGATGAGAAAAATTCTGTTTTAAAGGGTTGAAGGGGATTCTGGCCGGGGACAAGGGAATCCTGGCCATGAAGATATGGTACAGCAGCCGTATCAAATCCTTCCGGTTCAGCAGGTTCGAGTGATCGCAGGTATGCATTATATGATCGGACACGGGCAATGGAATCAAGCTCTTTTTCCCGTTGTTCCATGGCCCTGAAGATGTCATCGGCTTCAACGACGCTGGATTTTCTCAGAACGGGGACCGAATCGTGCTGCACGGAGGGGAGGGAGGCCGTATCTGATGATGTACGGACAAGGGTATCCTGGGCAAAAAAGAAGGTCGGATTCACGGGTAACAAAGATAACAATTATCCGGCAGAAGAACAGGTTCAGAAATAACCGACCTCTTCTGTTTTACCTGTTTCAACAAGGATAATTTCTGAAAGGATATGATTGGCAAGGCGACTTGCACCGATACGGAAAAGGGACGGATCAAGCCAGTCATCACCCAGGACCGATCTTATGATCCCGGCGTAATGAAGAGCCTGGTCTGCGGTGCTGATACCGCCGGCCGGTTTAATACCGGCCTTTTTACCGGATTCTTCAAAAAAGTCCTTTATGGCATAACACATCATGAGTACGGCTTGAGGCGTAGCCGCCGGCTGGACCTTTCCGGTTGAGGTTTTAATAAAATCCGCTCCGGCTTGCAGGCTGGCCATAGATGCGCGGTATACATCAGACGGAACGGGAAGCAACCCGGTTTCGAGGATGACTTTCAGTTTGGCAGGACCCGTAATCCTTTTTATGCTGCTGATTTCATTGCTTATATATTCCATATCATTTTCCAGGTACCTGCCAACGGAAATGACAACATCAATTTCAGTGGCACCGGCCTTAATGGCCATTTCGCATTCAAGTTCCTTAACTGCCAGGAAAGATTGTGAAGAGGGAAAGCAGGCAGCCACAGAGGCAATACCTACCCCGGGAACCTGCAGTGTTTCATGAACAATGTGCACAAGGGAAGGATATACACATATAGCTCCGACATTAGGTACGCCGGGAAAACAATCCGCAAACCCGTTAACTTTCTGGCAGATTTCTTTAATATTCATGCCTGTGTCCTGTGTATTAAGGCTTGTCAGGTCAATCAGGCTGAACATCAGCTTCAGATTATCTGAAGATTTCTCGATTTTATCCCCGGAAGAAATTTGTTCAAGGACGGCATTGATATCATCCGGGCTTAAGTTGGAATTATTGCTCATAAGGATCAACTTTAAACCAAAAATACCAAACCTGATGTTAATATGAGAATCCGGCAGTATTTCTTTATTGTTTTTATGGTCCTGCTGGCGGGCTGCAGTACTCCGACGGCAGAAAATCTTTTAGAGCTTGACAGGGAATTTTCAGGCTATTCGGAAAACCGCGGCATGAAACAAGCATTCCTGGAGTTTGCAGACGATACAGCCGTATTGTTACAAAAACACAGCATGCCGGTTGTTGGAAGGCAGGCCATAGTGAAATCCTTTATGAACTTCACAGATACCGGCTTCATTCTGACCTGGGAGCCCCTGGCGGAAGACATTGCCAGATCAGGTGACCCGGGATACACTTACGGACTATACAGCCTGCTGAACAGGGCAGACAGCACAGTGCTAAGGGGGAAATACGTAACTATATGGAAGAGACAGGGGGACGGATCATGGAGGTTCGTCCTCGACGGGGGAAACGAGAGGATCTGAAGATTTCTCATGATTCCGTACCCGGTTTATTCCCTGTTTTTCGAATCAATAATGATAGTTACGGGTCCGTCGTTAAGCAGGTCTATCTGCATATATGCACCGAATTCTCCGGTTTTTACCACCAGACCAGTATCAAGCTCAAGTTGCCGCACGAATTTTTCATAGAGGGGAATGGCCGTTTCCGGCTTTGCCGCACGGATATATGAAGGGCGGTTACCCTTTTTCGTGCTGGCATGAAGAGTGAACTGGCTGATCACAAGTACTTCTCCCCCGACATCCAGGAGTGAATGGTTCATGATATTATTATCGTCACGGAATACCCTGAGCCGGGCAATTTTCCCGCTGAGCCACTTCACGTCCTGAACCAGGTCTGAGTCTTCGATCCCGAGGAGAATGAGAAAACCGGCACCAATAGAGACCCTGGTTTTTCCTTCA
>CBFDEE010000018.1:0-14662 GCA_965603745.1 uncultured Bacteroides sp.
CTACACTTTAATTCAGGTACTGGAGGAGAAACTGGATACCCATATTGCTCCTACATTAAAATCTGAACTCGTACTGGTTTCCGGGAACGGTGAAAAGAACATCATGCTCGATCTGGAGAAGGTACGTTACTGTGATTCTTCCGGTCTGAGTGCGATTCTTGTTGCCAACCGCCTTTGCAAGAATGCAAACGGCACCTTTGTCCTGACCGGGCTGAATGAAGCTGTAGAAAGATTAATTACCATCTCTCAGCTGGACACGGTTCTTAATATTGCCAATACAGCTGAAGAAGGAGCCGAAATGATCAAGTCCGCCGAATAACAACCCAGAGGTGCCATTCGGAGTGACTATACTGGGCAGCAGTTCAGCCCTGCCTACATCTGAAAGATTTCCGACCGCTCATTTGCTCAATGCGAATGAGCGGTTTTTTTTGATAGATTGCGGGGAGGGGACCCAGATGCAGCTCCGCAAATACAGGATCAGGCTGGGGAAGATCAAGCATATCTTTATTTCACATCTCCACGGGGACCATACCTACGGCCTGTTCGGGCTGATTTCATCCTTTAACCTCCTGGGAAGGGAGGAAACATTGCATATCTACGGTCCGGATCCGCTGGAGGATATGCTGCTTGAGCATCTGAAGTTTTTTCAGAGCGATCCCGGTTTCAGCCTTGCATTCCACCGGATACAGTGCCGGCGCAGCGCACTGCTGTACGAGGATAAGACCATTGAAATAAGGAGCCTGCCACTGCTTCACAGGATACCTTGCTGCGGCTTCCTTTTTCGTGAAAAGCCCAGGGAGAGGAATATCATAAAGGAGAAGATCAAGGAGTATGGTATACCGGTAAAGAAGATCGTTGAGATCAAAAAGGGTGCCGACCTGGTTCTCCCGGACGGAGAGGCCATTCCCAATTCGGAACTGACCCTGCCGCCCCCCAGGCCGAGGTCGTATGCCTATATTTCGGATACAAGGCCGAACGAGGACCTTATCCCGCTTATCAAAGACGTTGATCTGCTGTTCCATGAGGCCACCTTCCTGCAGGAGGATACAAAGCTGGCATACGAGACTTATCATTCCACTTCCGGACAGGCTGCTGAAATGGCAAAAAAAGCAGGTGCGGGCCGCCTGCTGATAGGGCATTTCTCTTCCCGCTATAAAAAACTGTCCGGGTTCGAATCCGAGGCTAGGGATATATTTCCGGACACATTTGCAGTGAATGACGGGGATGTTTTTGAGGTGGATTAATTGATTATCTTTGCCCATCAAACAGCCGTACCAATGATGCAGGAAACCATTTACATCCTTGATTTCGGATCACAATATACACAGCTTATTGCCAGAAGGGTAAGGGAGATGAACGTTTATTGCGAGATACATCCCTACAACAGTATTCCTGATATGGGACCGGAAATCAGGGGGATCATACTCTCCGGCAGCCCGTTTTCCGTCAGGGATGACAATGCCCCCCTGCCGGACCTGGAAGGTATTTATGGCAGACTGCCCCTGCTCGGGATATGCTACGGTGCACAGTACCTGGCACAGGCCAACGGAGGGGAGGTTCTTCCGTCTGCACAAAGGGAATACGGCCGGGCAAACCTTTCCTATGTCGACAGGCAATCAGTTCTGCTGAAGGATATCAGTGATGGATCCCAGGTCTGGATGTCACACGGTGATACCATCACAAGGCTGCCGGAAAACTACCGGGTCATTAGCAGTACCGGCGATATCGAGGTAGGCGCCTTCCAGGTGGCGGATGAACCAATCTTCGGTCTCCAGTTCCACCCGGAGGTATATCACACGACGGAAGGGAAACATATCCTGAGGAATTTCCTTGTGGAAGTATGCGGGTGCAGTATGTCGTGGACCCCGGATTCATTTGTGGAAACGACCGTACAGGAGCTCCGTGAAAAGCTGAGCGGGGAAAATGTAGTACTCGGGCTCTCCGGCGGAGTGGATTCGTCCGTTGCTGCAATGCTGCTTCACCGTGCCATAGGGAGCAGGCTGACCAGCATCTTCGTGGATAACGGATTGCTGCGGAAGAATGAGTTTGAGAAAGTCCTTCAGACATATAAGGAACTGGGACTGAATGTGGTTGGTGTTGACGCCCGGTCCAGGTTCCTGGATGATCTTGCCGGCATTACCGATCCCGAACTGAAAAGGAAAAGCATAGGCAAGAATTTCATCGAGGTATTTGAGGCAGAAGCCGGCCGGCTCAGGGACGTCAGGTGGCTGGCACAGGGTACCATTTACCCGGATGTCATCGAATCGGTTTCTGTCAACGGTCCCTCTGCCAAGATCAAATCCCACCACAACGTCGGCGGCCTGCCTGAAAAGATGAACCTGCAAAGTATAGAACCCCTGAAACTCCTCTTCAAAGACGAGGTAAGGCGGGTGGGAAAGGCCCTTGACCTTGATCCCATCATCCTGCAGCGGCATCCTTTCCCGGGACCCGGACTGGCAGTGCGCATTCTCGGTGACATTACCGAGGATAAGGTGCGTATGCTTCAGGAGGCCGATGATATTTTTATAGGGGGACTGATGGAAACGGGGCTCTACGAGGAGGTCTGGCAGGCCGGGGTTGTACTGCTTCCCGTTCAGTCCGTCGGCGTTATGGGCGACGAGCGGACCTATGAGAAGGCAGTGGCCCTGAGGGCCGTAACATCAACCGATGGCATGACCGCCGACTGGGCAAAACTGCCGTATGATTTTCTCGCAAGGGTTTCCAACGACATCATCAATAAGGTCAGGGGCATCAACCGGGTGGTGTATGACATCAGTTCGAAACCACCGGCAACCATCGAGTGGGAGTAGTTAAATACCGGTTAATGGCTAAGCCGGTTACTGCCTGCAGGGCATATCCGCTGTTTTTTAATATCTTTGAAAACTTATCTGTTATTCGGAGGACACGAAATGAAAATCCCATTCCGGATCATATTTCTGGCGCTGGTGCTGGTATCTGTGATCCAAACCGGGGCGAAAGCCCAGATGTTCAGTGATGAATCCCTTAAATTCAGCCAGGCGCTGAACTGGATAGGCAAGTATTATGTTGACAGCGTAAGCCAGTCGGAACTGGTAGAAACAGCCATCAAGGAAATGCTGAATACCCTTGATCCCCATTCGACATATCTGACAAGCGAGGAGGTCAAGGCCATGTCCGAACCACTGCAGGGTAATTTCGAGGGTATCGGTATCAGCTTTAACATACTGAACGATACCATATTTGTCATCAACCCGGTGCCCGGGGGACCCTCGGAAAAGGTCGGGATCCGGTCGGGGGACAGGATCGTACTGATCGAAGGGGAGAATGTCGGCGGAATCGGGATAAAGAATCCCGATGTTTTCGCAAAACTCCGGGGAGAGAAGGGGACCCGGGTGACTGTATCCGTGCACCGCAGAAGGGTTTCGGATTTACTGGAGTTCACCATAACCCGCGATAAAATACCCATCCACAGCCTGGATGCATCATACATGATCGATGACGGAGTGGGGTATATGAAAATCAACCGGTTTTCCTTTACGACCATGGATGAGTTCAGGACAGCCGCTGCGGAGCTTGAGAAAGAAGGCATGCGGGACCTGATCCTGGACCTTTCAGGTAACGGAGGGGGATACATGGATGTTGCCATCAAACTGGCCGACGAGTTCCTCGATGAAAGGAGGCTCATTGTCTATACGGAAGGTATTTCTCATCCCAAGCGCAAATATTTCGCATCCTCGAAGGGCAGGTTCCACGATGGCCGGCTGGTGGTTATCATCGACCAGTCCTCGGCATCTGCCAGCGAGATCGTGGCGGGTGCGGTGCAGGACTGGGACCGTGCCGTGATTGTCGGCCGGAGATCCTTTGGTAAGGGCCTTGTACAGAATCCCATGCTGCTGATAGACAGTTCCATGATCAGGTTAACGATAGCCCGGTATTATACGCCTACCGGCAGGCTTATACAAAAGCCTTACAATAACGGTTTTGATGAATATTCAAGAGACCTGATCAATCGCTACAACAGTGGCGAACTCAGTAGTGCGGACAGCATACATTTCCCGGATTCCCTGAAATACCGGACACTGGTGAGCCACCGGCCTGTATACGGGGGAGGAGGGATCATGCCCGATTATTTTGTGCCGATTGACACAAGCTACATATCTGATTATTACAATAAACTGCTGAACCGGGGGATAATTAATACCTTCGTTTTATCGTATGTGGATGACCACCGCGCAGAACTGAATGATAATTACCCCACCTTCCTGGAGTACCGTGATAAGTTCCGGGTAACAGATAAGATAATGGAAGACCTGACCTCCTACGCAGCTGACCAGGATATCGCATTAAACCGGGAAGAATTCGAAATCTCCAGAGAGCATCTCAGGCTGAGGGTGAGGGGACAGATTGCCAGTTATCTGTGGACTACCGCTGAATTCTATGAAATCGCGAACGAAGAAAATCCCGATGTGATCAAAGCCCTTGAGGTTCTGGGGGATCTGGGGATCTATCAGGCACTTCTTCAGGAAAAATGATAAATGTTGTATCACTGGCTTAGCGAGAACTATATTGAGGTCCTGGGCGTCATTACAAGCTTGATTTATCTTTATTTCTCCGTCCGGCAGATCATTTGGCTCTGGCCCTTTGGCATACTTTCCTCCGCTTTGTTTATCTGGATCTTTTTCAGCAGCAAGTTTTACGCTGACATGGGACTGCAGGTATATTACCTGGGGATAAGTATATACGGATGGATATACTGGCTGCAGGGTGGAAGAGGGCCGTCCGGACAGGAAAAGCTCCCGGTCTCACGCATTACTCCCGGCCTGGCCTGGATACTGGCGGGAAGCGGGACGGCGCTGTTCCTTGGCATTGTGGCCGTACTGAAGCTTTGCACCGATTCGGATGTTCCCTGGGGTGATGGTTTCACAACGGCTGCCAGCATCGTGGCAACCTGGATGCTGGCCCGGAAGATCCTCGAACACTGGCTGGTCTGGATCCTGGTGGATGCAGTGGCTGCGGGACTCTATTTTTACAAGGGACTCTATCCTTCATCACTGCTGTATGTAATCTATTCGGTCATTGCCGTACTGGGTTATTTACAGTGGAAAAAAGGCATTATTACCGGTGGGGAAGCATCCGTATAAAATCGTTATTTCGGGACCGGAATCTACCGGGAAGACGGAACTGGCAGTGCATCTTTCAGGTCTCCTCCGGGCGGATTATATTCCGGAGTATGCACGGACCTATATTGAAAGGCTGGAGCGAACCTATACCTATGAGGATGTTGAACATATCGCCCGGGTACAGGAGAGGGAACTGAAGGAAGCGGTACGGAAAAACAGCAGGATCATCATACTGGATACCTACCTGGTTATAACCAGGGTCTGGTTCACGGAGGTTTTCGGAAAGGTGCCCCACTGGATCGATCCCTGCCTGAGGGAATCAGGCATAGATCTTTTTCTCCTGTGTTTCTATGATATTGAGTGGGTCAATGACCCGGTCAGGGAGAATCCGGGTCCCCGGCGCGAATACCTGTTTAACAGGTACAGGGAGGAGATTGAACGGTTTGGCATACCCTGGGAACCTGTAAGGGGAACAGGGATCGAACGATTTGAAAACGCAGGGAAGGCGGTCCAACGCCATTTTCCCGGGCCTGAAAATAAGATGACATGAAAGAATTACTGGCCACAACCCTGTATGGACTCGAGAATGTACTGGCCGCTGAGCTGGAAACCATCGGGGCGAAATCCGTCCGGGCCCACAACCGTGCCGTATCCTTCGACGGGGATAAAGCCATGATGTACAGGGCCAACTACCACCTGAGGACGGCCCTGAGGATCCTTAAACCCCTCAGGTCATTTCCCGCAAGGAATGAGAATGATATCTACCG
Organism: uncultured Bacteroides sp.; assembly: GCA_965603745.1. GTDB lineage: Bacteria > Bacteroidota > Bacteroidia > Bacteroidales > SM23-62 > SM23-62. Next base: position 5,867 of record CBFDEE010000018.1, read on the forward strand.
TACGGTGAGGGAAATGGAATGGGAGAGGCATATGGATGCCCGGAACCTGCTGGCAGTCGAGACAGTCCTGTTAAGCAAGCGCTACAGGCATTCGGGATTTGTATCACAGCGTGTCAAGGACGGTATTGTGGACAGGTTCAGGGACCGGACCGGACGCAGGCCATCGGTTGACCTGAAGGATCCCGATGTCAGCATAAATATCCACCTGACCGACAGTCATTGCAGCGTATCGCTGGACAGCTCCGGGGAATCCCTGCATAAGCGGGGTTACAGAACCCAGCCGTACATAGCTCCTCTGAATGAGGTGCTGGCTGCGGGAATGATCCTCCTCTCGGGCTGGGAACCGGGACTGGCTTTTCTGAATCCCATGTGCGGCTCGGGGACACTGTGCATTGAGGCCGGAATGATGGCGGGAGGGCTTCCCGGGGGGTATTACCGTAACGGTTTCGGGTTTCAGAAATGGAAGGACTATGATCCCGTCCTGTTCGAATCTGTACGAAAGGAGAGATACATGGTGCCCCTGGATGATTTCAGGATTTTTGCCTGCGATAATGCTTTTCCCGCCATACGGTCCGCACAGCAGAATCTCGCCGGGGCCGGACTGCTCGGGAAAGTGGACCTGCAAAGAAAATCGTTCGATTCATGGGACACCGGGCTGCATGAAGGTATACTGATCATGAATCCCCCTTACGGGGAACGCATGGAGGATGAAAACCTGGCCGTTCTCTACAAAGGCATTGGTGATACGCTGAAACAGAAGTATGCCGGCTTTGGGGCCTGGGTCCTCAGCGGGAATCCCGGAGCACTGAAGCACCTCGGATTACGGCCTGGTAAAAAGACGACCCTCTATAATGGTCCGATTGAATGCAGATACCATAATTATGACCTGTATGAAGGCTCCCGGAAAATTGTTAATAATACGCAGAGTGATTAATGAAAATTTTACTTAACTTGACGTCGTATAGCTGGTTCAGCAGGTGTATATAAATTATTATAATAACTTTGTATAGGGCTAACGACCTAATTTTTTGAGAAGTAGGATTTTTTTATATATTTGCTGAGCAGATAGAATTTTAATAACTTTATATTAGAGAATAATTAAGGAATCCCGCAGATGAGCTTTGATGTTCACGAGTTTTACTCTAAGTTGAATGGTGGAGATGTTCTGGTTGCATTTAAGGGAAGCGTAACGACCGACCTTATCAATAATATCCTCGAAGAAATCGAGGAAAAGATGGAAAGCGCAGATGAGCAGGCCAAGGTCAGGAAGAAGGTCTACAACGTGTTGGTTGAAAGCCTGCAGAATCTCTATCATCATGTTGAGGAATTACCGGAGAATCTGAAAGACGATTTCGAGTCAAAGTTCGGTATACTGGTGGTTTCCCGTGAAAATGAGGCATATAAGATCTCGACAGGCAATTTCATCACCTCCGAGAAGATTAAATTCCTGAAAGATAAGATCGACAAAATAAACTCCCTGTCCAAGGATGAATTAAAGGATATGTACAAGTTCATACTGAACCACCAGAAATTGTCCGCGAAAGGCGGTGGTGGACTGGGACTTGTAGACATAGCCAGAAAAACAGGGAACAAACTTGAATATACATTCCAGCATTATCAGGATGATTTCTATTTCTTTAACCTGGATGTGTTTATAAGCGAAGAAAATTAAATTAAAACCTAATAATAGAGCGTATGGAACCAATTTCAATCGAAGGAACCCCGAAAACACCAAGTGTAAAATTTGATGCTTCATCTGGTAATATTGAAATTAAAGGTCGGTCAATACCTGAAAACTCAATCGAATTCTACAAACCGTTGGTTGACTGGCTAGAGGAATACGCAAAAGGTCCGATGGACAAGACCACGGTGAACGTACAGCTTGAATATTTCAATACCAGTTCATCAAAATGCATACTTGATGTATTCAAGAAACTTGAAGCAATACATAAGGCGAAGAACGAAGTGGTCATCAACTGGTATTATGAAGAGGATGATGAGGATATGCTGGAAGCCGGTGAGGATTACGAATCCATCATCCGGGTACCATTCAAGATGATCGAGATCGTTGAATAACCCTCTTTCCGAAGATATTTGGATTTTAAAGGGGCTGTCTCTCATACGGGGCAGCCCCTTCTGTTTGTAAGCTTAAGGTATATCAATCCGCACACCTGACATCGCACAGTGATGTAGTGAAGGATTCATATACCTGTAGCTTTATTCTCCTTTGCTTAATCTGTGGCTGATCTCTTCGAATAAGTCCAGTAATCTCTTTAAAAGCCTGTAATAGAGTACAATGTACAGTGCAATCGTCATAAACCAGATCACGATAATATTAATGGTAAAGGTACTGGAGTAATTCCCGAAGACCTGTTTGCGTGGCGCATAGAACTGGGCCTTGATGAATTTCTGTGTCGGGTCCAGGTATATGGGATTGGTTTTCTGATAGAGCCGGTCCTTATACTGCATGATGGATTCGATATTGCCCGATCCCCTGTTCTTGACAAAATCTTCCAGGGCTTCATTATTGTGTTCATGCCGGATTTTCATATACTGCTCCTTGGAGGCCTCGTCCTTCTGAAGTTCATTGGTCTTTTTATCCTTCTCTGAATTTGCCTTGTTATAGAGCTTGATATTATATCTTTTAATCTTGTCTATGTAATCCCTTGTGGCATCCAGCACCTCCATGTTATACCTGTCGGGTGTCAGTTCATCAAGATGATCAAAGGTGATCACTGTATTATGCCTGAGCTCACCCTGTATCTCATTGCGGAGGACCCTGAGGTTCTGCTCTATGGTTTCCCTGCTGTCTTCATTATTCCTGTGACGGTCAATGTAGTTCACCTTATTGGACAGGTCGGTGCACCAGTAATCCCGTCGGAAGGCGGATTCGCTCATGGCCTTGTCGTATATGTAGAACTGGGACTGGAAATCATTATTGATAAACTGGTAGGTAGCCAGTCCCTCATAAGCCCAGCGTGCAGTTATGATCTCGCCATACCAGGGTATGCTTGTCGGTGAGGCTATCTTTGGATTGATGTTCTCATATTTCACGAGGATCCCGCTCAGCAGGATCTGGGGAATGACCAGGAATGGGATCAGAATGTATATGGTGACCACAGTCTTGAAGCTGTCGGAAATGACCAGTCCCATTAAATTTGAGGATACCCACGCGGAGAAAAGGACCAGCCAGTACTGCCAGTACAGTCCCCTGATCTCCATGATGGCGTTCCCGATGATCACGAATGTGAATGCCTGTATGGCAGATATGCCCATCAGCACGGCTACTTTTGACATCAGGTATGAGGACCAGCTCAGGTTCAGGAAGGCCTCCCTCTTTTTTATTTTCCGGTCCTTGATGATTTCCTCGGCACTTACCGTCAGTCCCATAAAGATCGCCACGATCACCGACATGAATATGTACACCGGAAGGTTGGAGTTCCCCTCCAGGGTATAACCGTGAACATTTGTGACATTAACGTTGTAGTATTTGATAATGCCTGCCAGCATGAATGCCAGAACGGGTGCTTCAAGGAAATTGAAAAAGAGGTACTGTGTATTGGCCAGTTTAGAGAGTATATCCCTTTTAACGAAAATCAGGAACTGCCTGAGCTTGTTCGGGATCTTGAAATAGATCTTCGGAAGGGTCGTGTGCTTTTCCGCCTTCCTCCCGTTGCCGGTACCCTTGTCCTTGTAATGCCCGTGCCATTCCGTCGGGGATGTCTTCCGGATCTTGGTGGTCTTCCCGAATTCATCGAGTACATTGGACTCCACAATGTTAAATATCTGTTCCGGGTTCACATTACCGCAGACATGGCATTCGCTTTCGTTCCAGTTCGCGTGGTGGATCTTTTCCTTGAAGTATATAATCGACTCAATCGGGTCTCCGTCATAGATCAGCCACCCACCGGTATCCAGTATGATCATATTGTCGAACATCTTGAAAATATCCGACGAAGGCTGGTGAATTACCACAAACACAAGCGCGCCTTTCAGGGCAAGTTCCTTCAGGAGGTCCATGATGTTCTCTGAATCGCGGGAAGACAATCCTGAGGTCGGCTCATCAAGGAATAGCACGGCCGGTTCCCGGATAAGTTCGAGTGCAATGTTAAGCCGCTTTCTTTGTCCCCCGCTGATCTTTTTGTTCAGGGGACTCCCAACCTGGATATCCCGGATCTCGTACAGGCCAAGGTTTTCAAGTGTTTTGCTCACCACCTCAATGATCTGTTCTTCGGTATAATTATCAAAACAGAGCTTGGCATTGTAGAAAAGGTTCTGGTATACCGATAATTCCTCGATCAGCAGGTCGTCCTGGGAGACATGCCCGATGATCCCTTCTATCTTCTCCCTTTCGGCAAAAATATCCACTCCGTTGATCAAAACCTGTCCCGAGGTAGGTGCCGAGGAGCCGTTGAGTACATTGAGCAGGGTGGATTTACCGGCTCCGCTGGCTCCCATAATGCCTATAAGCCGTCCGGATTCTTCCGTGAAGCTGAGTTTATGCAATCCGGTTTTCCCGCTCTTGAATTTGTATTCAAGGTCTTTGACCTCGAATGTGATCCTGTCTTCTACCTTATCAAGCTGGAAACGGCTTACGATATCGCCGTAGTAGATGGGTTTTATCTGCTGGCTTTTAATGGATGATCCGCTGGTAAGGGCGTACACCTTGTCTTCCTGGACAAGCTGGCTGTTCATTGTCATTTCACTCTCACCCATGTATCGCAGGAAATAAAGCCTTGTGCTCGGGACATGAAGAACACGTATCTGTCCCTGAATATGGTCGACATAAAGATGCTTTGTTTGCTTATCCTCGAAATCCCTGTTGCCGTCGATCAGCATGATCTCTTCGGAGTGGGGGACTTCTTCGAATGAAAAGAGGACAAAATCCCTGATCTGCTGGTATTCTTCCTCGGGGATGTTAAAAGTTTCCGCAACTGTGGTTATAAACTCCATCTCCTGCTCGCTGATCTCAACACTGTCGGAGCGGACGAATTCGAGGAGCTGGATAAGCACAATGATCTTCTGGGGTTGTGCCAGTTCCTCATTGATTGCCGTACAGATCTTCAGCACCCGGACCGAGCTTGAAGAGATCCTTCTGACCTTCCTGGTTGAATCCTTTTGTTTTTCCTGGTGGAGGGTATAGTACTCATCGAACACCTTGAGGTATTCCTGTACGATCTCGTGGTTTAGCTGCCTTTTCAGGAAGGATTCTACTACGCTGATCCTTTCATCTTTACTGCTGTCGGGTCTGGCGATGATAGCAAAGAGCTGCATCAGTGCCTTCAGGATCTTCTCGCTCATGGTAAATTATTGTGGTTTGTATTAAAATTTACCACCAATATAGTGAAAATCAATTTTATTCAGATATGAATTACAGATAGAGGAGCAAGAAAAGCGCAGGTATAAGGACGCCCAGGGCCGTCAGCCATGCGCCCCTGCCTGTGATCCCCTTTCTGCCTTTGATCATGAATAGTCCCGTAATTGCCATCAGGATAAGTGCCACGGCAAAGGCATCCGCAAACCAGGTCCACAGCTTCCTGGGTTTGTTATAATGCAGGAAATTCACTTCCCGGAAAACGGGCCTTCTTTTCAGCACCTCGACCTGTGTGCGTCCCGTGTCAAGATTTATCGTCGCTGATCCCTGCTTCAGGAATATCTTCAGGTAATTTTCCCGGGGGAAGAAATGGCTGCGGTACTGGTAATCCCCCTTAAGCTGATCTACCAGAGAAACGGCTTCATTCCTGCTTACCGCTCCCGGGGCGGGAACATCCTCCAGGACGGTCTCATAGATTCTGATAATGTAATCGGGATTCCAGTCATTCAGGTGGTTCAGGGCAATTCCGGAGAGTCCGTAAATAACGGACATGCCAAAGAAAATATAGCCCAGATCACGATGTATGATACGGTTCCACCTGCGAAGCTTCATGGAAGATGTTCTGGGCTAATCCTCAATTACTTTTAATTCAATGGTCTCGATCCAGAAATCGGAAAGGTGGTCTTTTCCGCTGGCAGCGATCTCGTCCCTGATCTTTTGTATCCTGGCTAGCTGGTTTTCCGCCGTCTGTCCCGGGTCATCTTCCGTTTCACCGGAATCTTTTTGGTCTCCTGATGCATGGTGATCCCCGTCTTCATCCTGGCTTCCGGTTTCATCCATGTCTCCGGGTTCAGCCTGTCCCTCTTCCAGGTCCTGGCCGTCGCCGTGATCATCTCCGTGCCCCACGCCGCCTTCATGTCCCTCTCCGCGGTCGTGCTTACCGCCTTCCGTGATCTCTGCTTCCCATTCGGCCAGGTAGGTTTCATCAATGATAAGTTCCCTGACAATGCCGGTAACTTCAATTTTTTCACCTTCCAGTTCAACATCAAATTCAGCAATGTCATCCCCTGTGGTTATACGGATCCTCTCTTCTCCATCCTCTCCGATGATAAATAGCCTCTGTCCACCGTGCCTGCATACATGCACTACTGTTCCGCTGACCTGTACTGTCCGGTCGACAAAGGGACCTGCATCACTCAGAAATTCACTAACGGTAAGGGGCTGGATTTCCCGGTCTGTATCCGAGCCGGATTTTTTCGGACCCTGTCCGCAGGATGCGAGAAGGCTTATGGCAAAAAGGAGGCTGATGATTCTGTTCATAATAATCTTTGTTATGGTTTAGCGACTGCATAAATAATGAAAGCAGTTGATAAATTCAAAAAAAAGAAAATGTTTTTGAATAATCCTGTCAGATATACTCTTCCAGCTGGAAACTGAGTTTGATCCTCTCATCTCCCCTGAGTATTACCATCCTGACCTTCTTTCCTTCCTTACCCAGCAGGTTGCGGTAAATGTCGTCCAGCCTGTATTTGGAGGCGGGCACATTATTGATGCTTATAATGCGGTCGCCCGTTCTGATCCCGGCCATGTGGGCGGCAGAACCTTCGCGAACCCTGGAGATCACATAGGCCGTCTGGTCCGGCACCTCTGCCATCACCTCGATCCCGCTCATATCGTAATGGAACTTATCGTGGTAGGAACGATTGGGGATAAGATGTATCTCCCTGCCGGGGAAGTCAAGGTAGATATCGAAGCGCTTGAATATTTCCGAACCCAGGCTTCCGTTTCTTCCGTATACCGCTTCTTCCCTTATAATGGTGAGGGAATCGGGGTAGGAGACGATCACATCCGGCAGGCTGTATTTCCCTATGTCTACCCGTTTGACCCTGCTCATCAGGCCGTGCACATCGCCGCTAAGCCCGCAGCCGAGGTAGCAATACCGGCTTCCTTCCGGTATGGTATACCCTTTCATGCTGTGGATGTCCAGCCACAATGAGTTGCTTGCCCCGGAATCAAGCAGCAGCTTTACAGGAAACGAAGATCCGTTTTCGGTGATAATGGTTATCTCCAGGAAAGGTCTTCCCGATTCGATCTGCAGGGGAAGGCTGGTATACTTTTGACTCTTCGGTAGTTTAAAGGATGCCGGAGGTATGAGTGAGATATACTTCCGGTCATAATCAATTTCCACCACATAATCGTAAAAGACATGCATACTCAGCATGCCGTGTATCCTGGTCCCCATTTTATTTGACATCTGGAGAAAATTATTTGACAGGACCACAAAATCCTGGTCCGGGAAAGTCATTCCTCCGACCTCCAGGATATTCCCTCCCGAGTGAATCGCTTCGACCGGGCTTCCTTCTCCGAGTCCCATAACACGTATCTCCCTGGCCTCCTCGAGATCGAGAGTCTCATCGTTTTCCAGCTCACAGATGATGGAATTTTTCAATCCCGTGTCCAGGATAAAATGCAGGGTATCAGAACCGTTGATCCGGGCAGTAAGAATAATCAGGTTATTGGCAACGCTGAAAGGCATGCGTGCTATACTTTTCTGGGCACGGCATGTACCCGCCGGTGTGCAAATAAGCACGAAAAGCAGCGCGATGGAAATTATCAGTGAAAACCAACGATGCCTCGGCCATACCATATATTGAGGATTTAGGTAAACTGCCTGAGATGGGGCTGGAAAACAATTGCCGGATCCTGGTTCCGGAAATAAATGCAGGATTCGTGCCATTTCTTGCAAAATAAAGCAGATCATTCAGTTGAATGAGCTATGCGGTGGCAGAAACTGAACGATTACGTTACAGGAGCAGTACGGATCCGTACATTCAGGATTTACTGAAAACTTTCCACACAGTCCTCCAGAGAACTGTATATCTCGAAAACATTATGCAACTGAAGCAGCTTGAATAACTCCATGACTTCCGCGTTAATGTTGCATATCTTGAAGAAGCCGTAATTATTATTTGCGGTTTTCATGATGGACAGGAATACACCGAAGCCCGTACTGTCTACAAAATCAATGTTCTCCAGGTTCAGAATGAGCTTGGTCTTCGGTTTATTGAAATATTCCTTCAACTGTTCCTTAACGGGTTCGGCTATCAGTGCGTTGAAACGATTTACATTGTCAAATCTGACTACAATGATGTCCTGAATAGTAACTGTTTTTAACATTATCTCTGCCTTTTTTTAAGATTTACCGCAATAGTACATAAGACTCCTTATTCATTTATAAAGTTGCAGTTCCGAGACTGCTTCCCTGCATTCCGTATTGAACAGCTCGATGATCCCCAGGTATGAATCCGGTTTTTCACCGTTCTTCGCAAGCAACTCCAGTTGCTTGAGCTCCTTTGAGAGTTTTTTCATCCCCATAATGGCAACCGTTGATTTTGCTTTGTGTGCCAGCTTGCTGAGCTCATTCCAGTTTTGATCTTCAAGATATTTCTGCATCTGTTCACTGTATTCCTCAACCTGTGTTG